>NZ_JBKGFN010000017.1:0-93764 GCF_046521305.1 Oceanisphaera submarina
AACCTGCGACCAATTGATTAAAAGTCAACTGCTCTACCAACTGAGCTAACGACCCATTCGGCGGAATGGCTAAAGCACCCTGCCAACGGCGGCCTATAATACGGATTTAATTTTATGGCGCAACAGCTAAATCATCATTTCATGCTGCTTGATTAAGGATCAAGCGACTCTCTCAAAAAATCACCAGTTCAGGCCCCGACTCAGAGGCCGTTGAGATTTTCCTGGGCCAGCCGCGCCGCGCCTGTGTTGCCGTATTCTTTTACCACCTGCTCAAAATACTGCCTTGCCTGCCCCTTGTCGCCCTGCTCTTTGGCAATCATGCCCAGCTTGAGCAGTGAATCTGCGCGCTTGTTGGAGTCCTGATAGGCTTCCACCACGCGGGTAAACTGGGCTTTAGCCTGGTCAAACCGCTTCTGGGTGAACAACAGCTGGCCCAGCCAGTAATGGGCATTGGGTACATAGCTGGATTGCGGATACTGGGTAATAAAGCGGGCAAAGGCGGGGATGGCCGCGTCGTAGTCTTTGTCCTGCAACACCAGATTGACCGCACTATCATATGCCGCCTGCTCATCGCCGCTGGCCGGTGCGGCTGACGCCTTGCCTTGCCGGGGCTCGGCGGCTTCTTTCTCACCGCCAGACCGAGCCGTCGGCGAAGCTGCCTTTTCCGGCTTCTCTGCCGCGTCCTGCTGAGCCATCAGCAGGGAACGCTGGCGTTCTATCACCTGCTCCAGACGATAACTCTGCTCTTCCAGCAAGCCGCGCAGTTCACTCACCTCCTGCTGCATGGCGTTTAACTGCCGCTGCTGATCGATTTGGGCCTGGCTTCTGGCGCTGAAGGCCCTTTCCAGCTCAGCCAGGCGATCATTGACGGAACCGCTGCTACCCACACTGCTCACTGGTGCCTGTGCCCAGCTCGATGTGGATAAAACAGCGGCCATCGAAATGGCCGCTAATTTACATTTCATAACGTCGGATCAAACCTTAGTAGACCAGAACCGCACGGCGGTTCTGGGAAAAAGCAGACTCGGTATGTGAAGTATCGGCCGGCTTCTCTTCACCGTAGCTGACGATAGCCAGCTGGGAGCCGCTCACACCCAGGCTCTGCAGATAGCTGGTCACGGCCTTGGCACGACGCTCACCCAGAGCGATGTTGTACTCGGGAGTGCCGCGCTCATCCGCATGGCCTTCAACCAGAATGCTGACAGACGGGTTGGAACGCAGGAAATTGGCATGCGCTTCCAGTACCTGGGCGTAATGGCCAGTCACTTCGTCCTGATCGAATTCGAAGAAAATCACGTTTTCGCGACGCAGTGCTTCGTACTGCTGACGCATCTGCTCTTCGGCCGACAGGGCTCCGCCCGCGCCACCAGTCTGAGCGCCACCGTTCTGATAGCTGCCTTCGGTACCGGTCATCGCATCAGAGTCGGTGGTAGAGCTACATGCAGCCAGGGTCAACATCGGAAGAGCAACGGCCAGACTCTGAAGCAGTTTTTTCATTTGCATTGTATTTCCTTAGAAATCACGTTGGATCAATTAAGATATGGTGACCATGCCGGTGCACGAACATCACCATTTCGTGCGGGCAGCCTGGCCTTAAAACGACCATCCATAGACACCAGAGACAGCACCTGGCGCCCCTGATAGGTGGTACTATAGATGATCATAGTGCCGTTAGGTGCAGGGCTTGGCGATTCATCCAGCTGGGTTTCTGTTAACACCTGCTGTTGACCTCCATCCAGCTCCTGACGAGCAATGCGGTATTGTCCCTGTGAACGGCTGACCAGCACCATGCTGTTGCCATCATGGGTCACACGGGGGCCTAAATTGGTATCCCCCTGAAAGGTGACGCGACGCGTATCACCGGAATTCAGATCGGCCCGGTACACCTGAGGCCGACCGCCCCGCTCGGACACAAAATAAATAGCCTTGCCGTCTGCCGCCCAAGTCGGCTCGGTGTCGATGGCACGATTATTGGTCACCCGGCTCAGCTGCCGACTGGCCAGGTTGAGTATATAGACTTCCGGCTGCCCGTCACGTGACAGCACCAGTGCCAGCTTGCTGCCATCCGGTGACCACTGAGGCGCTCCGTTGATGCCCTGCTGAGAGCTCACCACCTGGCGCTGTTGACTGTAAATATCCTGTACCACGATTTCGGCTTTCTTGTTCTCGAACGACACATAGGCCAGCTTGCGTCCGTCCGGCGACCAGGCCGGTGACATCAACGGCTCGCGAGAACGCAGCAGTACCTGCTCATTGAAGCCATCATAATCGGCAATCATCAGCTGGAACGGAAACTGCGCCTTGTGTTGCACGTTCACATAGGCGATGCGGGTCAGGAAAGCCCCCTTGATACCGGTCAGCTTTTCAAACACGATATCGGAGATGCGGTGGGCATACTGGCGCAACTGGGCGGCAGGCACGGTGGCACTGCGGCTTTCCAGCAGTTGGGCACCGTTTTTACCCAATACATCCGCCAGCTCAAAACTGACTCGGTACTGGTCACCACCGGCCGGCTCTATGGTGCCCACCAGCACGGCTTCGACCTGATGCGGAGTCCACAGACTCGCATTCAGCTCGGAGGCCGCAGCCACCTGTTGTGGCAACCGATTGCGATCCACGGGACGGAACATGCCACTGTTGCGCAAGTCGTTGCCAATCACCTCGGCCAGATCCTGAGGGGCGGCGCCGCCACCGGTCCATTTAAAGGGCACCACCGCGACCGGCCGTGCACTGTCGATACCGCCGGTAATCACGATATCAAGAGCCGCCTGTGCGCGCGTCGTCAACAACAGCAGCGGCAGCCATAACCATATCCATCGTTTCGTCATCGTTTACTCCGGAATCAGTTCAATATTGATGTCCTGAAAGCGCTTGTTCAGGACAGGATCCTTGGGCATAGGAAGGGGACCGGTTTTACGAATGGCAATAGCCGCAGACTGGCAGACCGCCCTATCACCACTGCCTTCTCCGATCTTGAGTATCAAGCCATCGGACGCCACTCGAATATTAATAACACACTTCTTGCCTATCATGGTCGAGCTGACCAGCCAGTTCCGTTTAATCGCCGCCGTGATCAGCGCAACCTGACGATCGAAGTCGCCCTTCGAGGCCGCCGGTGGAGAGCTGGCTCCCCCCGTTTCCGACCCCATCAGAGCCTCTAAATCTTTCAGCGCCTGCTCGGCTTCGGCCTTTTTGCTGGCTTCGGCCTGCTTCTTCGCTTCCGCGGCCTTGGCTTCCGCCTGCTTCTTCGCCTCCGCCGCCTTGGCCTCGGCCTGCCTCTTCGCTTCCGCCGCCTTGGCTTCGGCCTGCTTCTTCGCTTCCGCCGCCTTGGCCTCGGCCTGTTTCTTCGCTTCCGCCGCCTTGGCTTCGGCCTGCTTCTTCGCCTCCGCCGCCTTGGCCTCGGCCTGCTTCTTCGCCTCCGCCGCCTTGGCCTCGGCCTGCTTCTTCGCGGCTAACGCCTTGGCTTCCGCGGCTTTGGCTTCCGCCTGCTTCTGTGCTGCTGCCGCCTCGGCCTGCTTCTTCGCTTCCGCCGCTTTCTGGGCCGCTTGCGCCTTGCGCTCTTGCTCCACTAGCTGCTGGCGTTCATTTTCGGCCCTGGCCTGTTGAGCGGCCAACGCTTTCTGTTGCTCGACCAGGCGCTCGGCCTCCCTGGCTGCCTGTTGCTGCTCGGCCAGACGCTCGGCATCTTCCGCCGCTTTCTGTTCCGCCTCGGCGCTGGCCTGCTCAGCGGCCCTGGCCCGATCTTGCTGCGCCTGCATCTCGGCCAGACGCTCGGCCTGTGCCGCCACCATGCCATCATCTATCATGGTGGCTTCTATGATGGACACCGCCTGAGCAGGCCGCTTGGGCGCACTAAAATCGATTCCGACCAGCAACACCACGCCAATCAGCAGATGTAACGCCAGCGAAACCAATAACGATTTGCGAATACCGCCTTGCTCCGTCATGAGTCCGCTACTGCTCCGGTTGAGTCATCAGGCCAACGGTCGGCACTCCGGCCGCCTTCAGCGTGGCCATCAACTGGATCACGGCGTCATAACGCACGTTGGCATCACCCTTCACCACCACCGGTGCCTTGGGGGTGGTTTTGAGCTGTGTCTGTACCATGGTCGCCAGCGCCAGCAGGTCCACCGCCTCGTCCCGGTTTTCGCCGATATCGAGAAAGTAACGCCCTTCGGCATCGATAGACGCCACCAGCGGTTTGTCGCTGTCTTCCGGCATCATTTCTGCCTCGGCCTGAGGCAAGTCGACCTTGACGCCCTGGGTTATTACCGGTGCGGTCGCCATGAAAATAATCAGCAGTACCAGCATCACATCGATATAGGGCACCACGTTGATCTCGGCAACGCGTTTACGACGTCTGCGTTGATAGCCGTGCATCAGTTGCTACCCGCCGCCACCTGGCGGTTGAGAATGGTAGAAAACTCATCCATGAAGTTGGCCAGATGATTTTCCTGCCGCTCGACCTGATAGCTGAAGCGGTTATAGGCGATAACCGCCGGAATGGCCGCAAACAGACCCAGCGCCGTGGCGATAAGGGCCTCGGCAATACCGGGCGCGACCATCGACAACGTGGCCTGTTGTACTTCAGCCAGGGCGATAAAGGCATTCATGATGCCCCAAACGGTGCCAAACAGACCGATGTAGGGGCTGATGGAACCGATGGTCGCCAGCATCGACAGATTGGTCTCCAGGCGATCCACTTCTCGCGACAGCGCCACCCGCATGGTGCGATAGGTGCCTTCGAGCATGCTCTCCTGCGAGCGCCCCTGTTTTTGCAGCCGGACGAACTCCTTGAAGCCGGCGTAAAAAATCTGCTCCATGCCGGCCAGGTTGTCACGGCGGGCGTTGCTCTCGTGATAGAGACGACTCAGATCGGCACCGGACCAGAATTTGTCTTCGAACTGCACAGAATCATTCTGGGCAGTGGTCAGGATCTTGCGCCGATTGATGATCATCGCCCAGGACAGAATAGACATGCCCATCAGCAGCAGCATCACCAGTTTCACCAGCAGGCTGGCTTGTAAAAACAGACCTAAAAACGATATTTCAGCGTGCACCTGACAATACTCCCATCAGCGGCTCAGGAATAGCAAAGGGTTTCATATGAGGAATCTTGACGCAAGCGATCTGCACCGTTCCCCGAACCAGCGAAAGGCCGGCATCATCCAGAATTTCCTGCTCAAATACAATAGAGGCACGTTTCAGTAATTTCACCGTCACGGTGACGTTTAGTGCATCATTGAAACGCGCGGGTTTTCGAAGATCCATCTCTACCCGTCGCACCACGAAAGCCAGCCCCTGTTCGAGCAGGCTGTCTTGCTCAATTCCTAAGCTGCGCAACCATTCGGTGCGTGCTCTTTCCATGAATTTCAGATAATTAGCGTTATAAACAATACCACCGGCATCGGTATCTTCGTAATAGATACGCACCGGCCAGTCAAAGCTTGTATCAGTCGTCATTCGGTCAGCCATAGGGGCTAAAAAGATGTCGATACTATACCTGAGTCAAATTTAGGAAAGAAGAGAGTGCTTTTTAGGCACGACAGGAAAGGGCGTGAGCGGTCGACATGTTCAGACACGGAACAGCTTTGCGCCCTCCCCGCCTTCCTGGCGAATATCCGGTGTCATTCCTGTGGCCCCGCAGCCAAGGGAAGGTGCAGTCTGTTGCCATGCCTGAAATACCGGGCAGCCTGCAGGCTGGCGACTTTATTCCCCCAGCCGTGATTCCGGCAAGTCGAAACCAAAGTGCAGGTAGGCTCTGGGGGTGGCGATGCGGCCACGGGGGGTGCGTTGCAGAAAACCCTGCTGGATAAGATAGGGCTCTATCACGTCCTCTATGGTTTCCTTTTCTTCACCGATGGCCGCCGCCAGATTGTCCAGCCCCACCGGGCCGCCCATGAATTTGTCGAGAACGGCGGTCAGCAGCTTGCGATCCATGTAGTCGAAGCCCTGTTTGTCCACATCCAGCATGTCCAGCGCCTGCATGGCGATGGTGGCATCGATGTCGCCGCTGCCCTTGACCTCGGCGAAGTCCCGCACCCGGCGCAGCAACCGATTGGCGATGCGCGGCGTACCCCGGGCCCGGCGTGCCATTTCGAAGGCGCCCTCGTCATTGATGGGCAGGCCCAGCTTGTCGGCACTGCGGCTGATGATGTGGGCCAGATCCCCAACCTGATAAAACTCCAGCCGCTGCACTATGCCGAAACGGTCACGCAGCGGCGACGTCAGGGAGCCGGCACGGGTGGTGGCGCCGACCAGGGTAAAGGGTGGCAGCTCCAGCTTGATGGAACGGGCCGCGGGGCCCTCACCGATCATGATATCGAGCTGATAGTCTTCCATCGCCGGATAGAGAATTTCTTCCACCACCGGGCTCAGGCGGTGAATTTCATCGATAAAGAGCACATCCCCCGGCTCCAGATTGGTGAGCATGGCCGCCAGATCGCCGGCCTTTTCCAGCACCGGGCCCGAGGTGGTCTTGATGCTGACGCCCATCTCGTTGGCGACGATATTGGCCAAAGTGGTCTTGCCGAGGCCCGGCGGGCCGAAGATCAGCAGATGATCGAGCGCTTCTTCCCGGCGACGGGCCGCCTCGATGAAAATTTCCATCTGGCTGCGCACATGATCCTGGCCGCGATAATCGGCCAGTGCCTTGGGCCGGATGGCCCGGTCGATGACTTCTTCTTCCCGCTGGGGCGCGGGATTGATAAAACGATCCGCTTCTATCATGCCTTATACCATGCTGCGCAGAGCTTCGCGGATCAGCTGTTCCGCATCCAGCCCGGGTTTGGCGATTTTCTTGACGATCTGCTCGGCCTGATTCGCCTTGTAGCCCAGTGCCTGCAGGGCGGCAATGGCCTCGTCACGCGCACTGTCGGCCACCGCAGCGGCGGAGCCCATGCCTTCGGGAGCCGGGTTGAACAGGTCGTAACCGCCAAAGCCCTTGAGCCGGTCGCGCATTTCCACGATCAGCCGCTCGGCGGTTTTCTTGCCCACACCGGGCAACTTGACCAGGGCGCCGATTTCGCCCTGCTCGACATTATAGATAAACTGATCGGCGGTCATGCCGGACAGGATAGCCAGCGCCAGCTTGGGGCCAACGCCGTTGGTTTTGATCAGTTCACGAAACAGGGCCCGTTCGGTTTTGGTATTAAAGCCGAACAGCAGCTGGGCGTCTTCACGCACCACGAAATGCGTCAGCAGGGTGGCCGCCTCGCCGATATTGGGCAACTCGTAAAAACAGCTCATCGGCAGCGTCACTTCATAACCGACACCGCCGATATCCAGCAAAATTTCCGGCGCCTGTTTTTCGCTGATAATACCTTTCAACCGACCTATCACTGGGGATCCCCGCTAACCAATCTGAGTTGCGCCAAGAATAATGAATAACTGGATAAACATCCAGTTAAACAAAGCTGTAAGCCGTAAGGCCGATGTCAATCGACCAATGGGTGTGACACTCGGCTAAAGCGATCGAATACTCTTACCTAAAATAAGTCGACCCTACGAATATATGGCGTCTGCAGGCGCCCATGTATGCGGCGCGAACCGACAGCCGAAGCGGCGGCGACAAAACACCAACATCTTGTTTTCAACGCAGCCGTCCCCGCACCGTGCCCCGAACCTGGCCGGCCATGCTGACCAGGCTCTGGCGGGTATTGCCGTGGCACAGGGCCACCGCCAGGGCATCGGCGGCATCGGCCTGGGGCGTGCCCGGCAGGCTCAGCAGCTTGACCACCATGTGTTGCACCTGGGTCTTGTCGGCGCCGCCCTGCCCCACCACCGCCTGCTTGATTTGCCGGGCGGAATACTCCGCCACCTCCAACCCGCCGTTGGCGGCGGCAACGATGGCGGCCCCCCGGGCCTGACCCAGTTTAAGCGCCGAGTCCGGGTTGCGGGCCATGAACACCTGCTCGATGGCAAACAGGTCGGGCCGAAACTGCAGTATGATTTCGCTGACGCCGTCGTAGATTTTCTTGAGTCGAGGCGCCAGCTCCTCGTCGGTCATGCGAATACAGCCCGAGCCCAGGTATTCCATTTTGTTGCCGCTCTGGCGCACCACGCCGTAGCCGGTAATGCGCGAGCCGGGATCGATACCGAGTATTATTGCCATAAAAAGAAAGCTGTAGCCTTACGCTGGAAGCAGTACGGGCAAGTCGGGATGAACGAAGCGAATCAACCTTTATGCCGTCTGCCGGATGGACTCAGGGTCAAGCCCGGAGAGACGTATACCTGCAGGCCCGAATTTAATCGGGTAAACCATGGCACAGGGCACACCCTCGCCCGGCTAAAGCCTGGCCTGCAGCCAACACCACTTAAAGCTGACAGCTTGCCCCGCTTAGAGCTTCTCCGCCAGTTCGTCGGAGATCTCGCCATTGTGGTAAACCTCCTGCACGTCGTCGGCATCTTCCAGCATGTCGATGAGGCGCATGAACCTGGGCGCCGTCTCTTCGTCCAGTTCGGCACTGGTCGAGGGGATCATGGTCACTTCGGCGTTTTCGGCTTCCAGGCCACCGGCATCCAGTGCATCCTTGACACTGCCGAATTCGTCCCACTGGGTGTAAACATCGATGGAACCATCGTCGTTGACCACCACATCGTCGGCACCGGCTTCGAGTGCCGCTTCCATCACCGTCTCTTCGTCGGCATTGGCATAGCTGATCACCCCCTTCTTCTCGAACAGATAGGCCACCGAGCCGTCGGTGCCCAGGTTGCCGCCGTTCTTGGTAAAGGCATGACGCACATCGGACACGGTGCGGTTACGGTTGTCGGTCATGCATTCCACCATCACGGCGGTGCCGCCCGGGCCATAGCCTTCGTAGATAATGGTTTCCAGCACCTGGCCGTCCAGCTCGCCGGCACCGCGCTTCACCGCCCGATCGACGGTGTCGCGGGTCATGTTGTTGGACAACGCCTTGTCGATGGCCGCTCGCAGTCGGGGGTTGGCCGACGGATCCGAGCCGCCCTCGCGGGCCGCCGTGGTCAGCTCACGAATCAGCTTGGTGAAGATTTTGCCGCGTTTGGCATCCTGTGCCGCCTTGCGATGCTTGATATTAGCCCATTTACTATGACCTGCCATCAGTCTCGTCTCCCTTGTTCTTTTCTTGCTGTAATTCCTGGATCAGCCTGTCGATGGCCAGCTTGTTGGTCCAGGAGCTGGCCTGCTCCCGGGCCTCGGCCAGCGGCAGCCAGCGCTGGGAAAGGTGCTCGGTAAGACACACCTGCTGCGGGCTCGACAGGCGCAGGTAAAATTCGTATTCCCAGTTGTGGGTCACCCCCGGGCGGTAACGATGCCGCCAGCGGGGGTAGATTTCAAAGCGCACCCGGTGCCCGGTTTCCACCAGCTGCAAGCCGTTGTTCAGCCGCAGTCCGGTTTCTTCCTCCAGCTCGCGCTCTGCCGCCTGATAGCGTGTTTCGCCCACTTCCAGGCTGCCGGTGACCGACTGCCAGAAGTCCGGGTTGTCCTGACGTTGCAGTAACAGTACCTGATCCTCGGTATGAATGAGGATCAGCACCGATTCCGGGTGCTTGTGAGCCATGGCTTAGCTGTCTGCCTTATCTGCAGATTTGTCTGCCTTGGCTGCCGGCAATTCGGTGCGAATGGCCAGTTCTACCAGTGAGTCCGGGTTGGCGAGGCTGGGCGCATCGGTCAACAGGCAGGAGGCGGTGGTAGTCTTGGGGAAGGCAATCACGTCCCGGATGTTGTCGGTACCGGTCAGCAGCATCACCAGACGGTCCAGACCAAAGGCCAGACCCGCATGCGGCGGAGTACCGTATTTCAGCGCATCGAGCAGGAAGCCGAACTTCTCCTGCTGCTCGTCGGCATTGATGCCGAGCAGACGGAACACGGTTTGCTGCATCTCGTTGTTGTGGATACGCACCGAGCCACCGCCCACTTCGTAACCGTTGATCACCATGTCGTAGGCGTTGGCCACGGCCGCCGTCGGATCGGCCTCCAGTGTCTCGGCGCTGATGTCCTTGGCGGCGGTAAAGGGATGATGCATGGCGTACAGACGCTCGTCTTCTTCCTCAAACATCGGGAAGTCGACGACCCACAGTGGCTTCCAGCACTGTTCGATCAGATCCAGATCCTTGCCCAGCTTCAGACGCAGGGCCCCCATGGCATCGCTCACCACCTTGGCGGAGTCGGCACCGAAGAAGATGGCATCGCCGTCTTGCGCACCGGTACGGGTCAACAGCTCGGTCACGATTTCTTCGTTCAGGAACTTGGCAACCGGTGACTGCACGCCCTCCCCCCCCTTGGTGACGTCGTTTACCTTGAGCCAGGCCAGGCCCCGGGCACCGTAGATGCCGACGAACTTGCCGTATTCATCGATTTGCTTGCGAGACAGGGCGGCACCACCGGGTACCCGAAGCGCGGCCACGCGGCCCCTGGTGTCGTTGGCCGGGCCGGAGAACACCTGAAAGTCGACGTTCTTCACCAGATCGGCAATATCCACCAGCTCCATCGCAATACGCAGATCCGGCTTGTCGGAGCCGTAACGACGCATGGCTTCGGCATAGCTCATCACCGGGAAGGCGCCCAGATCCACGCCGGCCACGTCCTGCCACAGTTCGTGCACCAGCTGTTCCATCACTTCCCGCACCTGTTCGGCGCTCATGAAGGAGGTTTCCACATCGATCTGGGTAAACTCAGGCTGACGGTCGGCACGCAGGTCTTCGTCGCGGAAGCATTTGACGATTTGATAATAACGGTCGAAGCCGCTCATCATCAGCAACTGCTTGAACAGCTGAGGCGACTGGGGCAGCGCGTAGAAGTAGCCCTTGTGAACCCGGCTCGGCACCAGATAATCACGCGCACCTTCCGGTGTGGCCTTGGTCAGCATGGGAGTTTCGATATCCAGGAAGCCCTGCTCGTCCATGAAACGACGTACCCGGCTGGTGACCTGGGCGCGGGTTTTCAGGTAACGGGCCTGCTCGGGACGACGCAGGTCCAGATAGCGATACTTGAGGCGCTGCTCTTCCGAGTTGTTCTGGTTGAAGTCCAGCGGCAGCGGATCGGCCTTGTTGATAATGGTCAGTTCATGGGCGAAGATTTCCACCGCACCGGTGGCCATGTCCTTGTTCACCTGAGACTCCGGGCGGGCACGTACCACACCGGTTACCTGGATACAGAACTCGGCACGCAGCGAAGCCGCCTTGTCATAGGCTTCGGCCTTGTCCGGATCGAAGAACACCTGCACTATGCCTTCCCGATCGCGCATGTCGATGAAAATCAGACCGCCCAGATCACGACGACGATGTACCCAGCCACTTAGGGTCACGCTCTGGCCAACCAGGGCAGCATCAACCTGCCCGCAATAATGAGTGCGCATGGAGTCTTCCTATTGGTGTTGTCACGCGACCAGGCGGCCGCGAAGCATGAATTTGTCAGTAAATAGCGCGCTAGTATAATGGAAAACCAGAAGGGGGGTAAAATCCTTACCGTCCTAACCGCTGCTCGGTAGCTGCAAGCGGTCAGCTTCATGCTGTAAGCCGCCCGGAGATGGGGACAGGGAAATCCGTCTGGCCTGCCGGTTTTACCGGCTCTGCCAGCACAGCGCAGTCCCTTCCAACGACTCGATCTACTTACAGCTCGACGAAAGGAATGTTATGCCGTTATATCTGGGCCTCAGCCAGTGGTCCCATCCCGCCTGGCCCGGCCAACTGCTGGGGCGAGAACTCAAAACCACCGAGCATCTGCTCGACTACGGCCGCGTGTTCAACTCGGTGGAAGGCAACACCAGTTTCTATGGCGTGCCCGATGCCAACAGCCTGCACCGTTGGGCGACCCAGGTGCCCGACCATTTTCGCTTCACCTTCAAGTTTCCCGCCACCGTCAGCCATCAGGGCCGACTGGGCGACAACATCACGACCGCGCTGGACTTTATCGAGCAACTGAGTCCGCTGCACAGGCAACTAGGCATGCTGATGCTGCAACTGCCCGCCGCCTGCGGCCCCGAACAGCTGGACGGTCTCGAGCAACTGCTGGCCGCACTGCCGGACCGGTTTCAATACGGGGTGGAGGTAAGGCATCCGGCCTTCTTCGCCAAGGGTGAAGCCGAACGCCGGTTCAACCGTCTGCTGCTGGAGCGGGGCGCCAACCGCATCATCATGGACTCGCGCCCGGTGTTTTCCTGCCCGCCTACCACGCCGGCGCTGGCGGATGCCCAACAAAAAAAGCCGCAGGTCCCGGTGCATATCATCAGCACGGGCCCGGCGCCGGTGATCCGCTTTATCGGTCATCCCGAACAAGAGCTCAACCGCCCCTTCTGGCAGCCCTGGGTGCCACGCATTCACGCCTGGCTGGGCGAAGGCAAGTCGGTGTACCTGTTCGTGCATACCGCCGACAACCGACTGGCCCCGCTGCTGGCGGCAGAGTTAGCGACGGCCCTGCAACGGCCGCTGCCCGACTTTCCCGGCCTGGCCCCCGGTCCCCAGGGCTCGTTGTTTTAAAACCGTAAATCTAAGGTTGAACGAGGGTGTTTCATCCTCCTCATTCCTTCATTACACCTTGTTTCACCGCTTTTTCGGCAAAAATATATTTTCATCGCCCCTTGCCGCCTGCAAGACAAGACACAGCGCTTCTTTTACAATGGCCGTCATTGTGTGCAGCCATTGCTGCCGTAAGCCAAGGTCGTTATTACTAAAGCCATGCAATCAAAAGATCATATCTTCGCCGCCCCCATCGCCCAGCTTGGTGATTTCTGTTTCGATCAGAATGTCGCCGAGGTGTTTCCGGACATGATCAAAAGATCCGTGCCCGGTTATTCAAATATCATCTCCGCCATCGGCATGATGACCACCCGCTTCGCCCAGCCCGACAGCCGGCTCTACGATCTGGGGTGTTCGCTTGGTGCCGCCACCCAGGAAATGCGCCGCAACCTGACGCAGCCGGGCTGTCGCATTATCGCCGTGGACAACTCCGCCGCCATGCTGGAACGGGCCGCCAGTCACCTCGCCGCGTTCAAATCCGAGGTGCCCGTGACGCTGACCGAGGCGGATCTCTGTGATATCGAGATCGACAACGCCTCCGTGGTGGTGCTGAACTTTACCCTGCAGTTTATCGATCCCGGCCAGCGTGAAACTCTGCTCGGCAAGATTTACCGGGGGCTGAAACCGGGTGGCGTGCTGATATTGAGCGAAAAGTTTGTAAGCCACGACGAGACGGTCAACGAGCTGCTGATCGATCTTCATCACGACTTCAAGCGGGCCAACGGCTACAGCGAACTGGAAATCAGCCAGAAACGCACCGCGCTGGAAAACGTGATGCGCCCTGATACCCCCGAGCTGCACAAAACACGACTGAAGCGAGTGGGCTTCCAGCATGTGGATCTCTGGTTCCAGTGTTTCAACTTCGGGTCCATGGTTGCCATCAAATGATCGACTTCAGCGACTTCTATCAACAGATAGCAAAGAACCGCCTGAGCCACTGGCTGCATTGTCTGCCGGGCCAATTGCACGACTGGCAAAAACAGCATCTGCATGGCGATCTGGCACGCTGGGTCCGGGCCCTGCACAAGCTGCCGAAGATCAGCACCGAGCGTGTCGAACTGACCGACAGCGTCAGCATCGGTCGCCCCGGCGAGATAAGCTCCGGTGAGATGAAAAAAATAGAAAGCCTGCTCGGCCAGTTTCATCCCTGGCGCAAGGGGCCTTTCGAGGTGCACGGCATCAGTATCGACACCGAATGGCGTTCCGACTGGAAATGGGACCGACTGGTGCCCCATATCAGCCCGCTGAAATATCGTTACGTACTGGATGTGGGCTGCGGCAGCGGTTATCACCTGTGGCGCATGATGGGCGCCGGCGCCAAAATGGCGGTGGGTATCGACCCCTCCCAGCTGTTTCTGTGCCAGTTTGAGGCGATAAAACACTTTGCCAATGGTTATAACGGGATCCAGGTATTACCCTTGGGAATAGAAGAACTGCCCGAGTTGCGAGCGTTCGACACCGTATTCTCCATGGGCGTGCTCTATCATCGCCGCTCGCCCATCGACCATCTGCTGCAACTCAAGGCGCAGTTGCGTGGCGGCGGCGAGCTGGTACTGGAAACCCTGATCATTGACGGCGACGAGCATCAGGTGCTGGTGCCGGGTGAACGTTACGGCAAGATGCGCAACGTCTGGTTTATTCCAAGTTCGGCCGCTCTGGTGGGCTGGCTTGCGAAATGCGGGTTCGAAAACATACGTGTGGTGGACGAGAATCCGACCACGCTGCAGGAACAAAGACGCACCGACTGGATGCGCAACGAATCACTGGCGGACTTTCTGGATCCGGAAGATTCCGCTAAAACCATCGAGGGCTACCCGGCACCCAAACGGACGATCATCATCGCCAACAAGCCGATAGACCCGCAATACCAACAACACGAGGGAAGCTATGAATAACGTCGCGACATCACTGGTATTACCGCTGTTGCTGACCGCTTGTGTCAGCCAGACGTCACCGATGGACGCGCAGCCCGAGCCGCAGCCTGTTTCCGAGGCCCGGCTCGATGCTACCCTCTCAAACCTCGAAGCCCGGCTGACAGACACCATGTTCCAGCAGAATGCGCAGCTCAGCAGCAACCATCACGCCTTCATGAAAGCCTTGCAACAGGATATCAGGAATTTGAAAAAGCAGATCCCCGCTCCCACTCCCGCCGCACAGCCTGCGGTGCAACAAGCCGCCCCGGCCGACTACCCCGAAAATGAAACCCGGGACGGAAAACTGATCGTGGGCGAAACCGAAGCCGTCTGGCTGGATGTGGTCAGCGACAGCTTTCCTGCCCGTATCGATACCGGCGCCACCACCTCTTCGCTCAGCGCACAGGACATCACCGTCTTCGAACGCGATGGCAAGCCCTGGGTCAGTTTCAATCTGGCTCACGAAGGCGTGGACGAAAAACTGTCGGTCGAAACGCCGCTGGTACGTTATGTGCGCATTCGCCAGGCCTCTGCCGACAGCACAGAGCGTCGTCCTGTGGTAGCGCTGACCATGCGTCTGGGCCGCCTGTCCGAAAAAACCGAATTTACCCTGACCGACAGAAGCCAGATGACCTATCCGGTACTGCTGGGCCGGGAGTTTTTAAAAGACATCGCCGTGGTGGATATTGCCCGTCAGAACGTGCAGGGCAAGCCTAAGCGTCCGACTCCTGCCAGCGAGTAAACTTCATGTACTCACGCAAGCCGTTTTATCTGATCGTAGCCGCCCTGTTTCTGGTTGGCCTGGCACTGATGCTGCACCGCTATTTCGTGTACGAAGTGCCCTGGCTACCCGGCGAAAAACGCCAGATCTGGTCCATTGAGGCCAAGGTGGAGTTTGAAGCCAACGGCAAACCGGTAAAGGCCTCACTGGCCATTCCCGGTAGCCAGCCCGGCTTTACCCTGATGAACGAATCCGCCGCCTCTCCGGGTTACGGCCTGTCGTTTATCGAAGCCAACGGCACCAGCCGGGCCGAATGGTCGATTCGCAACGCTTCGGGCCACCAGGAGCTGTACTACAAGGTCGACATGATGCTGGATCCCTTCGCCAAGGGCCCGCTGTCGACCCAGATCCCGGCCATGATGCAGGCCGACGTGGCCGAGCCCTATGCCACCGCCATGGATCAGGTGCTGTCACTGGCCGAGGAACGCTCCTCCGACGGTATCACTCTGACCCGAGAACTGCTGAAAGAGCTGAACAACCGCGGCCAGAACGCCGAGTTACTGGCTCAGTACCAGTCCCCGGGCCCGCTACTGGTCGAATTGTTGCACCGTGCCAATGTGCCGGCCCGCTTGCTCAAGGGGCTGCAGCTGGAAGACGGTCGTCGCCGTCAGCCGCTAATCAACATAGTGCAGGTGTACAACGGCGAGCAGTACGAAATATTCAACCCGGTCACCGGTGATCAGGGACGTCAGGAACAGCTGCTGCTGTGGGAATATCATTCAGCACCCGTGCTGGATCTGGTCGGCGGCAGCAACTCCCGGGTGACCTTTACCATGCTGGAGCAGGAGCAACCGGTGAACGTGGCGCTGGCAAAGAAATTCGATCAGCCACACTGGATCAACGTCTCGCTCTATAACCTTCCACTGGAAGAACAGGCCCTGTTCAAGGGCATATTGTTGATCCCCATCGGGGTACTGGTGGTCGTGTTCCTGCGCATTATCGTCGGCATCAAGACCTCGGGCACCTTCATGCCGGTACTGATCGCCATGGCCTTTATTCAGACCAGTCTGCTTACCGGCCTGGTGGGCTTCCTGATCATTGTCGGCACCGGTCTGATACTGCGTTCGTACCTGTCGCACCTTAACCTGCTGTTGGTGGCGCGAATATCGGCGGTGATCATCATGGTTATCGGCATGATCGGCTTCTTCAGCATCGTCGCCTATCAGCTCGGCCTGACCGAGGGCATGAAGATCACCTTTTTCCCGATGATCATCCTGGCCTGGACCATAGAGCGGATGTCGATTCTATGGGAAGAAGAAGGCCCCAAGGAAGTGGTCAAGCAGGGGGGCGGCTCCCTCATGGTGGCCGTGGTGGCATTTCTGGCGATGAACAGCGAACTGGTTCGTCACCTCACCTTCAACTTCCTCGGCTTGCAGCTGATCGTGATGGCGGCTGTGTTGCTGCTGGGCAACTACACCGGTTATCGCCTGACCGAGCTCAAGCGTTTCAAACCCCTTGTCGATGAACAGTCGAGTGGGCAGAAAAATGATTAAGCGCTGGCTTGAACAATATGCCTCCCCCTTCGCCCTCGACAAGATGGGTATCATGGGCATGAACCGGCGCAATATTTCCTATATCAGCCGCTATAATCCGCGCCGACTGTATCCGCTGGTGGACGACAAACTGCAGACCAAGAAAATTGCGCTGGATGCCGGCGTGACCGTGCCCGATCTGATCGGGGTTATCGAGTTTCAGCACCAGGTCGCCCGCCTGTGGGATATGATCAAAGACTGGCCAGGCTTCTGCATCAAGCCCGCCAAGGGCTCCGGCGGCAAGGGCATCATGGTGATCATCAACCACGACCGAAAGAACTTCGTCAAACCCAGCGGCAAGGGTGAAAGCATCGGCGATTTGGAACGGCACGTATCCAACATTCTGGCCGGACTATTCTCGCTGGGCGGCAAGCCGGATGTGGCATTGATTGAAGCCCTTATCAACTTCGATGATGTGTTCGACGGTTTCTCTTACGAAGGCGTGCCCGACACCCGGGTGATAGTGTTCAAGGGGTTTCCCGTGATGGCGATGATGCGATTGTCGACCGAGGCCTCAGACGGCAAGGCCAACCTGCACCAGGGCGCCGTGGGGGTGGGGCTGGATATCAACACCGGCCGCGCCATTCGCGCAGTGCAATTCAACCTGCCTATCCGCTATCACCCGGATACCGGTCGCGATCTGCTGGAGCTTAAAGTCCCCTACTGGGAACAGCTGCTCAGCCTGTCGTCGTCCTGTTACGAGATGTCCGGGCTGGGCTATATCGGCACCGACATGGTGCTGGACAAACAGCACGGTCCCATGCTGCTGGAGCTGAACGCCCGCCCGGGCCTGGCCATTCAAACCGCCAACGGCGCCGGCCTGGTACCCCGCCTGCACAAAATCGAAAAGCTGGGCAAGAAGATCACCCTGACTCCGGAAGAGCGAGTCACCTTCTCGCGCAAGGAGTTTGCCAGCGAAGTGTTTTGAGCGGCAAGAGGCGTAACGCGGAACATGGTAGCCGTCTATTTATGCGGCTCAAACCTGCAGCCAAAGCTTTATCTGTAGCTCATACATATCGCCCGAAGGTCTCGCGTGGACTGATCTGGATTCCCGCCTTCGCAAGAATGACGAGATCCCCCCTCGGGGGTTAAAGCAAAAAAACGGCGCCGAGCTTGCCCCCGGCGCCGTTTTTATTGCAGCCTACCGCTTCTGATCGTCGGTTACAGCCGTGTCTTGCGCTTCTGGCGCTGGCTGGGGCTGCGCGAGCGAGTAGGAGCGGGCTTTTTCGCCGCAGCTCCTGCGCCGTCGCCTTTCACCCGGGAGTTGTGTTTGCGTACCGCCTTGCGGATTTGCGCCACCTGCTTGTAACGTTCGGTAGCGTGTACGTCGACCTTGCTCTGTGCTTCCGCGGTCAAGCCTACTTCACTGCGCAGGTAGTTCACCTGATCCAGTGGCATTTCGGACCAGCCGCCACGCGGCAGGTTGCGGGGCAGTTCAATCTTGCCGTAACGCACCCGGATCAGCCGGCTGACCTGCATCTCCTGCGATTCCCACAGACGACGCACTTCCCGGTTGCGGCCTTCTTTCAGGGTGACATGGAACCAATGGTTCATGCCTTCGCCACCGCTGTACTTGATGGTGTCGAACCTGGCCATGCCGTCTTCCAGCATCACCCCCTTGCGCAGCCGTTGCAGCATGGCTTCGGTCACTTCACCGAATACCCGCACCGCATATTCCCGGTCGATTTCATGACGCGGGTGCATCAGGCGGTTGGCTAACTCGCCATCGGTGGTAAACAGCAGCAAACCGGAGGTATTCACGTCCAGTCGGCCTACCGCCACCCAGCGGGAGCCCTGCAGCTTGGGCAGTCGATCGAACACAGTAGGCCGACCTTCAGGATCCTTGCGGGTGCTGACCTCGCCTTCCGGCTTGTGGTAAGCCAGCACGCGGCAGATGATTTCGCCTTCGGGCTGCGTTTCTACCAAATGGCCGTCAACCCGAATGGGCTCGCGGCCGGTGACTCTGTCACCCAGGTGGGCAACGTTGCCGTTTACGCTGACCCGTCCCTGGCTTATCAGCGTTTCAATTTCGCGGCGTGAGCCCTTGCCTGCTCGGGCCAGCACTTTTTGCAGTTTCTCAGTCATATCATTCACTTATTCAAAGGGACGGATATCGCCAGCGCCTTCACGGGCAATAACAGGGGTATTATCATACAGCTCGACCACGGTCGTGGGTCTGGGATCCAGCACGCCACCATCGATGATGAGGTCGACCAGTTTTTCCAGCTTTTCGCGAGTCAGGTGCGGATCGTATTCCGCCTCGGTTTCACCGGGCAGGATCAGGCTGCAGGACATCAGCGGTTCGCCCAGCGCCTCCAGCAGGGCCAGGCTGATGGCGTTATCGGGTACCCGCAGACCTATGGTTTTACGCTTGGGGTTTTGCAGCCGCTTGGGCACTTCCTTGGTGGCCTGCAAAATAAAGGTATAGGCGCCGGGGGTGTTGTTTTTCATCAACCGGAAGGCGCCATTATCGACCCGGGCGTAAAAAGACAGCTCGGAGAGATCCCGACACACCAGGGTAAAGTTGTGATCCTTTTCGATTTTACGGATACGACAGATACGCTCCATGGCACTCTTGTCGCCCACCAGGCAGCCGATGGCGTAACCGGAATCGGTGGGATACACCAGCACCCCGCCCTGACGCACAATGGCCACCGCCTGATTGATCAGACGAGCCTGCGGGTTGTCGGGATGCAGTTCAAAATATTGACTCATAATTCCTCCCGGAATGATTTAGATAAAGCGTGTCCATACGGGCGTGGCTTCCTTCGGCAGCCACAACTGCCGACCCAGCTCCCGCCACTGGCTGGGGTAATGGAAGTCGGAGCCTACCGAGGCTTCCAGCTGATGATCCTTGCTCCATTGCCCCAACGTAGCACGTTCTTGCGGGCTCTGCTGCGCCATGGAAACCTCCATCGCATCGCCTCCCGCCTCGGCAAAGGCCGTCAGCATTTTCCTGACCCACTTGTTGGACAAGTCGTAACGGGTCGGGTGCGCCAGCACCGCCACTCCACCGGCCTGCTGAATGGCGCTAATGGCCTCGTTCAGCAAACACCAGTTGGGCGGCGCATAGCCGGTATTGCCCCGACTCAGAAATTTCTTGAAGATCTTGGGAGTCGAGTCCGCCGCCCCCTGACTCAGCAACCATTTGGCCATGTGGGTTCGGGTAATGGGCGCGTCGCCCGCCAGTGCCCGGGCCCCTTCATAGGCACCGGGAAAGCGCGCCTTTTCCAGCCGTTCGGCCATCAACCTGGCTCTTTGCTCGCGCCGCGCTTGCTGTTCGGCCAGCAGCCCATTCAGGCCCGGGTGGTGCCGTTCTATATTCAGCCCCACCACGTGCACTTCCAGCGCTTCCCACAGGCAGGAGATTTCTACGCCATTGATCAGACGCACGCCATGGGCTTCGGCCGCCAGAGCCGCCTCTTCCAGCCCGGCCAGGGTATCGTGGTCGGTCAGCGCCAGCACATCCACCTCTTTTTCGGCGGCCCGGGCCATCAACTCGGCAGGCGTCAGCTGGCCATCGGAGGCGGTGGAATGACTGTGCAGATCGATTCGCATAAAAAATCCTGTGTTCAGGGTTGACTTGCACCCCCGATTATCGTTTAACTGTATCCAGTTTCTGATTAACGAGAAGAGCGCGATGTTTCAGCAAAATTCCACTCTACGCATTATCTGGTGGTGGCACACTCCCTAACCTCGGGTGGTGTGATTTGCTGTATTCGTCTTAAAGTCTCAGCGAACATAAAAGCCCGCAACCTTGCGGGCTTTTTTATTATCCAGCAAAAGGTGATGCGATGAAACCGAGCAAGGCAGTTTTTTGGCGATGGCAAGCCGAACCGGATTTTACGCCGATACAAACAACATTCGTGTCCATTACCGATGACGACATTGCCAGCCAGGTGATCAGGCAAATACCTGATGACCGCGACTAACTAAAAAAGGAAAACAAGATGGCGCATGGTCAGCTCCACGTGTTATTGCAAGACGCACCCTATACCGATGATCCGCTCGCGTTATTCGCGGCCCTCACCCAGGCGGGCGACAACAGCATGCTGCTGGAGTCCGCCGAAATCGACACCAAGGCCGGCACCCAGAGTCTGCTGATGCTGGACGCCTGTGTGCGTCTGGTATGCCGGCACCATCAGGTGACCCTGACGGCCCTCAACGGCAACGGCCTGCCCGCCCTGAACCTGGTGGAACAGGAACTCGGCGGCGAGCGCACCGGGCACCAACTGGTGGTTACCCTGCCCCAGGCCGATGGCAACCTGGACGAAGACAGCCGCCTCAAGGCCCCGTCCGTGCTGCACACCCTGCGCCTTATCCTGACTCGCTTCACCGCCAGCCAGGGCCAGCAGCACCTGTTTATGGCCGGCACCTTCTCTTACGATCTTATTGCCTCCTTCGAGCAGTTGCCGGACGTTGCCGAGGGCATCAACAACTGCCCAGACTTCTGTTTCTACCTGGCCGAAACCCTGATAACCCTGGATCACAAGCAGGAAACCGGTCGCCTGTCTGCCTGTGTGTTCGACCCGGCCGAACAGCCCCGGTTGCAGGCCCGGCTGGACCAACTGGCCCAGGCCTGTGGTCGGCAACACCCGGAGCCCCGGGGCGGCGAACGTTTAGAGGGCAAGATACAGGCGAGCAAGAGTGATGCCGAATTCAGGACCGACGTCGTCAACCTGAAGGAGCACATTCTGGCGGGCGATATTTTTCAGGTGGTGCCGTCGCGCAGCTTCAGCCTGCCCTGCCCGCATCCGCTGGCCGCCTATCGCAAGCTCAAGCAAACCAACCCCAGCCCCTACCTGTTCTATGTGAACGATCAGGACTTCACCCTGTTCGGCGCCAGCCCCGAGAGCTCGGTCAAATTTGATCACCACAGCCGCCAGGTAGAAATGTATCCCATTGCCGGTACTCGCAAGCGCGGTATCAACCCGGACGGCAGCATCAACCTGGACCTGGACGGCCGCATCGAGCTGGATCTGCGCCAAGACGCCAAAGAGACCGCCGAGCACCTGATGCTGGTGGATCTGGCCCGCAACGACATCGCCCGTATCAGCGAGCCCGGCAGCCGTTATGTGAAAGACCTGCTGAGCGTGGACCGCTACAGCCACGTGATGCACCTGGTATCCCGCGTGGTCGGCACCCTGCGTCACGACCTGGACGCCCTGCACGGCTATCAGGCCTGCATGAACATGGGTACCCTGACCGGTGCCCCCAAAATCAGCGCCAGCGAGCTTATTCGCCAGGTAGAACAGCAACGCCGGGGCAGCTACGGCGGTGCCGTAGGCTACGTTAACGGCCTGGGCGACATGGACACCTGCATCGTCATTCGCTCCGCCTTTGTCAGTAATGGCGTGGCCCATGTGCAGGCCGGCGCCGGCGTGGTGTATGACTCCAATCCCCAGTCGGAAGCCGACGAAACCCGCAACAAGGCCGCGGCGGTACTCAACGCCATCGCTCTGGCCCACGGCACTACACTGGCGGAGGTGAGCCATGACTAATACCATTTTTTTACTCGATAACTACGACTCCTTCACCTACAACCTGGTGGATCAGTTCCGCACCCTGGGCGCCACCGTCAAGGTATATCGCAACACGGTGCCGGTGGCGCAACTGGTCGCCACCATGACGCAATGCGAGCAGCAAGACGAGCGGCCCATACTGGTGCTTTCTCCCGGTCCCGGTATTCCCAGCGACGCCGGTAACATGCCGGCCCTGATCCATGCCTGCATCGGTCGCTTCCCCATCCTGGGCATTTGCCTGGGCCATCAGGCCCTGGTGGAGCACTACGGCGGCACCGTAGAAAGCGCCGGTGAAATCAGGCACGGCAAGAGTTCGCTCATCAGCCATAACGGCCAGGGAGTGTTTGCCGGTTTGTCCAACCCGCTGCCGGTGGCCCGTTACCACTCGCTGGTAGGTACTAAAATCCCCAGCACCCTGCCGGTCATTGCCGACCACCATGGCATGACCATGGCGGTGCAGGATACCGCCAAGCGGGTACTGGGTTTTCAGTTTCACCCCGAATCCATCATGACCACCGAGGGTGCCAGGCTCCTGGAGCAGAGCCTGGCCTTTTTAAGCGCGCCGGAAACCAAAGCCATGGATCAGCTGTATCGTGGCGAGCACATCAGCCGCAGCCAGGCACAGGCCTTGTTTGGCGAGCTGATCAAGGGCGAAATGGATCAGATGACCATGGCCTCCTTGCTGACAGTGCTGAAAATGAAAGGCGAAACCCCGGATGAAATTGCCGGCGCGGCGCAAGCCCTGCTGGAAGCCGCCAGCCCCTTTCCGCGCCCGGACTATCCGTTCTGCGACATCGTCGGCACCGGTGGCGATGGCATGAACACCATCAACGTCTCGACCACCTCGGCCCTGGTGGCCGCCGCCTGTGGCATTAAAGTAGCCAAACACGGCAACCGTGGTGTCTCGTCCAAGTCCGGTTCTTCCGATCTGCTGGAACAACTGGGAATCAACCTGAACATGAGCCCGGATCGCGCCCGCCGCTGCCTGGATGAAGTCAACGCCTGTTTCCTGTTTGCGCCCAACTATCACGGCGGCATGCGCAATGCCATGCCGGTGCGTCAGGCCCTGAAAACCCGCACCATCTTCAACGTGCTGGGCCCGCTGGTTAACCCGGCCCGCCCGGACTTTATGCTGCTGGGGGTGTATTCCGAACAGCTGGTGCGGCCCATTGCCGACACCCTGCTGGCCATGGGCCTCAAACGCGGCATGGTGGTGCATGGCAGCGGCCTGGATGAAATTGCCATTCACGGCCCCACCATGGTGGCGGAAATCAACCACGGCGTGATCAGCGAATACAGCATCACCCCCGAAGAGCTAGGCCTGGAGCGCTACGACATCAGCGCCATTGCCGGCGGTGAGCCCAGTGAAAACAAGGCCATTACCCTGAGCCTGCTGCAAGGCGGTGGCACCCCGGCCCAGCAGGGTGTCATAGCCATGAACGTGGCGCCGTTGCTGGTGATGAGCGGCCAGACCGAGACCCTGAAAGAAGCGGTGAGCCAGGTGCTGACTGTGTTAAAATCGGGCAAAGCCATGGAAGTAGCCAATAAACTGGCGGAGTTGAGCCAATGTTAAGTACCGTTCTCGGCAAGATTGTTGCCGACAAGAAAATCTGGGTAGCCGAGCGCAAACAGAGCCAGCCCCTGAGCAGTTTTGAAGCCGAACTGACCCCCAGCGACCGCCCCTTTGTGGCGGCCCTGAGCGCCGGCAAGCCGGCCTTTATTCTCGAATGCAAGAAAGCCTCACCCTCCAAGGGACTGATCCGAGAACACTTCGATCTGGACGCCATCGCCGCCGTTTACGGCCGCCATGCCTCGGCCATTTCGGTGCTGACCGACGAAAAGTACTTTCAGGGCAAATTCGAGTTCGTGACCCGGGTGCGCGATCAAGTTCACCAGCCGGTGATCTGCAAAGACTTCATCATAGACCCCTACCAGATCAAGCTGGCGCGCCACCACAAGGCCGACGCCATACTGCTGATGCTGTCGGTGTTGAACGATGACGAATATCGCGAGCTGAATGCGGTGGCCCAGTCCCTGAACATGGGGGTGCTGACCGAGGTGATAAGCCGTGAAGAAGTGGAACGCGCCATCAAACTGGACGCTCAGGTTATCGGCATCAACAACAGAGACCTGCGCGATTTGAGCATAGATCTCGACCGTACCCGGGTGCTTTCCGCCCTTATTCCGGATGATCGCATCGTGATCTCCGAGTCCGGCATTCATCGCCATACCCAGGTCAAGGCGCTGTCGGCCCACGCCGACGGCTTTCTGGTAGGCAGTTCGCTGATGGCCGAAGACGATCTGGAGCTAGCCGTACGCCGGCTGACTCTGGGCGACAACAAGGTCTGCGGCCTGACCCGGCCACAAGATGCGGCCTCCGCCCATGCGGCCGGTGCCGTGTTCGGCGGCCTGATCTTCGTGGGCAAGAGCCCGCGCTGTGTAGACATAGAGCAGGCGAGAATCGTCATGGCCGCCGCTCCGCTCCATTACGTGGGCGTGTTCCAGAACCAGCCGCTGCATGAGGTGGCCGCCACCGCCCACGAGTTGGGCCTGAGTACGGTACAGTTGCATGGCGATGAAGACGACGCCTACATCAGTGAACTGAAGCCGTTGCTGCCCGACGTGGCGGTATGGAAGGCGGTGCCGGTAAGCGACAGCCTACCCCCCCGGCCCCAGCAGGCCGACCGGCTACTGTTCGACACCAAAGCCGGCGGCCAGAGCGGCGGCACCGGTCGGGTCTTTAACTGGCAACTGCTGAATGACATCGACAAGGCCAGCGCCATGCTGGCCGGCGGCCTAACCCCGGATAACGCGGCCCGCGCCGCCGCCCTCGGCTGCATTGGTCTGGACTTGAACTCCGGCGTAGAAAGCGCTCCCGGGCAGAAAGACGCGGCCAAACTGAACGCCGCCTTCGCCTCACTCAGACATTACGGACGCAGGATAACCACACTATGAGCTTACTGAACCCCTTTTTCGGCGACTTTGGCGGCATGTACGTGCCGCAAATCCTGATGCCGGCGCTGCTGCAACTGGAGCAGGCCTTCGTGGATGCCCAGCAGGATCCGGAGTTTGACCGTGAATTTCGCGAGCTGCTGACCGAGTACGCCGGCCGCCCCACCCCGCTGACCCGGGTGCGCAACCTCGCCGCCAACACCAAGACCCGCATCTACCTGAAGCGGGAAGATCTGCTGCACGGCGGCGCCCACAAGACCAATCAGGTACTGGGCCAGGCATTGCTGGCCAAGCGCATGGGCAAGAAGCGCATCATCGCCGAAACCGGAGCCGGCCAGCACGGCGTTGCCACCGCCCTGGCCTGCGCCCTGATGGGCATGGAATGCATCGTCTACATGGGTGCGAAAGACTGCGAACGCCAGAAGCCCAACGTATTCCGCATGGAGCTGATGGGCGCCAAGGTGGTACCGGTACACTCCGGCTCCGCCACCCTCAAGGATGCCTGTAACGAAGCGCTGCGCGACTGGACCGCCAACTACGACACCACCCACTACATGCTGGGTACCGCCGCCGGCCCACACCCCTTTCCTACCATAGTGCGTGAATTTCAGCGCATGATCGGCGAAGAGGCCAAGGTGCAGATAATGGAGCACGAAGCGCGCCTGCCCGACGCGGTGATCGCCTGCGTGGGCGGCGGCTCCAACGCCATCGGCCTGTTCGCCGACTTTATCGATGAAGAAAACGTCAAACTGATCGGCGTAGAACCCGCCGGCAAGGGCATTGAAACCGGCGAACACGGCGCCACCCTGGGCGAAGGCACCAAGGGCGTGTTCTTCGGCATGCTCTCGCTGATGATGCACGACGCAGACGGCCAGGTAGAAGAATCCTACTCCGTTTCTGCCGGGCTCGACTTTCCCTCGGTCGGCCCCCAGCACGCGTTTCTGGCCACCACGGGCCGTGCCCAGTATGTGTCGGTGACCGATGGCGAAGCGCTGAACGCCTTCCAGGCCCTGGCCCGCAACGAAGGTATCATTCCGGCGCTGGAGTCGTCTCACGCCCTGGCCTACGCCCTGAAAATAGCCGAAGCCGAGCCGGAAAAAGAGCAGGTACTAGTGGTTAACCTGTCCGGTCGTGGTGACAAGGATATCTTTACCGTCGCCGAGATTCTGGAACAGAAAGGAGAACTGAAATGAGCCGCTACAACCGCCTGTTTGACCGCCTCAAGGCCAAAGATGAAGGCGCCTTCGTGCCTTTCGTGACCCTGGGCGACCCCACGCCGGAACATTCGCTCGAGGTAATCGACGCCCTGGTGGCCGGTGGTGCAGACGCGCTGGAGCTGGGCATTCCCTTCTCCGATCCTGTGGCCGACGGCCCCACCATTCAGGCCGCCACCCTGCGCGCCCGGGGTGCCGGTACCAACTCGCAAATATGCTTCGACATGCTGACCCGAGTACGGGAAAAGTACCCCGAGCTGCCCATCGGCCTGCTGGTGTACGCCAACCTGGTCTATGCACCGGGCATGGACAGCTTCTATGGCCGTGCCGCCAGGGCCGGTGTGGACTCGGTACTGGTGGCCGACGTGCCGCTGGAAATGGCGCAGCCCTTCAAGGCCGCCGCCGACAAGGCCGGCATTGAGACCATTTTCATCGCCCCGCCCAACGGTGACGAAGCCACCCTGAAGGCCGTGGCCGAAATGGGCTCCGGCTACACCTACCTGCTGAGCCGCGCCGGGGTAACCGGCACCGAAACCAGGGCCGGCAAGCCGGTAGACACCCTGGTCGCCACCCTCAAGCAATATAAGGCGCCGCCATCACTGCTCGGCTTTGGCATCTCCAGCCCCGAGCAGGTGCGTGACGCCATTGCCGCCGGTGCCGCCGGCGCCATCTCCGGCTCGGCCGTGGTCAAGATCATCGAGCAGAACCTGAGCAATCCTCAGGCAATGCTGGACGCCCTGACCGGTTTCGTGCAAAGCATGAAAGCCGCGACCAAACCAAGCTGAAAGCTAGAAGCTAGAAGCTAGAAGCTAGAAGCTAGAAGCTAGAAGCTAGAAGCCATAAAGCTAAAAGCCGTAGGCAGAACCGCCTACGGCTTTTTTGTTTCCGCTGTCCCCATTTCATACCAATCTAAGTAAAAATATGATCTAGTTTAAAACTGAATACTCGAGGAAACAGAGCCACCTCCCGCGACACGCCATAAACCCATCCATGGGGGCTCGGAAAATGCCATCCCTGGCATTTCACGGTCGTGGGAGCCGATCTCTGTTGCCTCTCCTTAAGCACCGAGTTATCTGCAGGAGGCTCCCACAGGCTACTCCGCAGCAGAGGGGCGGATGAAGGGTTCTACTCTACCGACCATCACATGACAGGGACGTCATGTGCTGAGCGCCACATGGAGGTGCTTGCAGCGTGTCGGTGGAGTAGACCTTTCGTTCGACCTTTACTGGGCAGCTAAACAGATCAGTTAGTTTTCCAGATTGGTATTACGTAGGGTCGAATTCATTTTCGTAGGGTCGAATTCATTCGACCAAAAGCCACACCATAGCCCCCCATTCATGCGGAGCAAACCCTCAACAGACATCGGAATCAGTGTTGTAGCCGGCGCTTTAGCTGCCGGAACAGGCGATGCACAAACATCAGGAACAACACCAACCCTACCGCTCTGGTGGTTTAACTTACCGCTGATAGCTTACGGCTTATGGCTGTCTTTCACCCCAAAACACCCCTTGTGCAACTCTCGAATCTGCTCGGCCAACGCCACACAGCGCTGTATCGGACCGGCCGAACGGCGTTTGGAATATAAGGCTCAAAGCAGATGGCTTCCTGGCTAACCCTACGGCAGCACACGGTTTTTTGTTTTGGAACCAGAGTAAAATACGCCTTCCTTCAGCGCCTGCCAGGCCTCTCCACGGCCAATCACCAGTAACAGCAGTATGGCCCCTGGCACCAGTACCAACTTGAGAATGGGGCCGATCACATAACAGTAAAACAGTATGAAAGGCATATAGAGCAGGCTCCCCAGCAGCCGCAATAACAGTTTTTTCATCATCACCTCCAATAAATGAGTGCGCTCAAATTAAACTGAGCACGCTCAATTATCAACTGTTTTCATTGAAAAAACCGACGGGCTTGCTAGCATGCCGCTACCGTTACATGTCAGACACCAAGATGACCACCACCAAAAAACAGCTCACCCGGGAAAAGATCCTGAAGGCCGCCTGGCACCTGTTTCGCCAGCAAGGTTACCCCGAGACCAGCACTCGCCAGATCGCCCGGGAGGCCGGAGTGGCAGACGGCACCGTGTTCAGTCACTTTCCCACCAAACTGGACATGCTCAAGGCTGGCATGCTGACCCAGGTAGAACTGGTGCTGACGAAAGCCCGACAAGAAAAACAGGGCGGCTCACCCGCTCAAAAACTGCTGCACCATGCCGGCTTTCTGTATGGCTTTTATGCGGATAACCGGGAATTCAGCCGGGAACTGTTCAAGGAAGCCATCTGGCAATACGACTACTTTCGGCCGCAGGTGGACGACTTCAAACGGCTGCTGTTTGCCGACCGGGCAGACCAGGACGAGAATAACGAACTGGACGCCGAGATCATGATGGACTGCTACTTCATGACCCTGCTCCACGGCCTGAACCGGCCCGAGACCAATGCCGAACAAATGCTGACTGAACTGGGAAAGAAACTGGCACGTTTATTCCGCACCACTGGTAACTGAGACGCAACGTAGGTCTTCCCCCGTAGGCAAGCAACACGCTCGTCCCTGTGTCTGCTTCCTGACTCAGGCAGGGGACCGAACCATCTTTATTTCCCGGCAGAAGATCCTGGCGGTAGACGGCGACCATCAAACCGCCTGAACGGTTGAATACCCTGATGGTAGACATGACGCCGTTTTACGGCCGCTTTCAACCCCGAGTGCCCACCGCCACTCCGGCATTCATGCCGTCATCGGGCCATGCCGAAATACCGCTTGTGCAATTCACGAATTTGCTCGGCCAGCTCGGGCACCGGGCCCGCGACTTCAATTTCCGGCGCCACTTCCTTGATGGCCAACGGCTTCACCGGTGAAGGCGGCAGCCTCCACTCGGCACACCAGTCGGTAAACTGCGCCGCCGAGCTGGCATACACAATGCGCCCCAGGCCCGCCCAGGCGTGTGCCGCAGAACACATGGGACAATGCTCGCCCGAGGTATACAGGGTAGCCCGGGCCCGCTCGGTTTCACTCAAATGCTCGGCCGCCCATCGGCCAGGGCAATCTCCGGGTGCCAGGTGGGTTCATGGCTGTGAATACGGTTGTGATCCTCCGCCAGAACGGCTCCTTCGGCCGATACCAGCACAGAGCCGAAGGCCATGTCGCCACCGGCCAGCGCCTCTTCCGCCAACGCCACGCAACGGCGCAGATGTCGTAAATCCTGCTCGTTAAAAACCATAATTCCCCCATAAAACGTCAGCCTGGCTCAGAAATGTCCCTCACTCGAGCAGCGGTTAGGTAAGCTGCTAGGGCTAGATCTTAGCGCAGATTTGAATCTGAAAGGAGCGCAGTTTGATGCTCTTCTGGCCCAGCATAATTGCCACCTCAAGGGGTTTCGACTTTACCAACAAGACCAAGATCAGTAGAATATACGCCCTTAATGACATAGCCCCACGAAAAATACGTCATATAAAACGTAATAGCAGTGAAAAAGCTTATATAAAAACATTATTACGTTAAATTTGACGTAGCGGTCATTATTGTTCATTTTTTGTACACGACCGAAAGAAGGAGCAAATCATGAGCCACTTTGACGCTGACTACTGCTACTCATTTCCTGCTGTTCGTGGTATCCAGGCGGGTAGACCCTTCTACATAGCCACCTGCCCCCTTCGTATCATCCCCAAGATCTTTAATTTTGATGAGACTGAAGTACCCCCTGAGCTCCGAGCACAACGAACGTTAAACAAAGCGCGCATCCCAGAAATGGTCCGTTATCTGTTGGATAACCCTAAGGATTATGTGTTTTCAGCGCTTACTGCCTCTATCGCCATCGATGTGATGTTTGATGAGCATCCTGGCTCCAACAATTTGGGCACTCTGCGAGTCCCTATGGATGCACAGATCCTCATCAATGACGGTCAACATCGCCGTAAAGCGATTGAAGAGGCGATAGAAGAAAGACCCGAACTCGGTCACGACAACATTCCTGTTCTGTTTTTTGTAGATGAAGGCTTACAACGTAGCCAGCAGATGTTTGCGGATTTAAACAAGTACGCCGTTAAACCCAGCCCTTCATTAGCCACACTCTATGATCATAGAGATCTTGGCTCCGAATTGGCACGTATTCTTGCTACCACCACTAAGCCCTTTATCGGACTGACCGAAATGGAAAAGTCCAGTATATCTCTATATTCAAGCAAGCTGTTTACCCTTAGCAGCATTAAACAGGCAACCAGAGCTTTACTCGGTAAAGGCCCGAAAGATGGCTGTAACGAGGAAGAGACAGCTCTGGCTACCGAATTTTGGCAAACGGTTTACCACAACATGCCAGACTGGAAAATGGCCATCAATAAAGAAGTATCACCGGCTCAGCTGCGGCAAGAATACATTCATGCTCATGGTGTTGGCCTGCATGCTCTTGGCCTGTTAGGTCATAAATTAGTATGTGAACACCCTCAAAACTGGCAACAAGAGCTTGGTAAACTAAGCACTATTGATTGGCGAAAAACTAATCCGGAATGGATTCGCAGAACCATGTTGCATGGCAAGTTAAGCAAGTCGAATACGGCTATACAGCTTACCTGTAACGAACTTAAACATCATTTGAACCTTTCCCTCTCACCAGAGGAAAAGATGCTCGAAGAACAGGTTGTACAGAAATGAGCACCTTAATTCAGGCCCACGACTTGGCCGATTATGAAGATTTTATCAATTTAGAGCCCTTTGCTGGTCGCCCTTTAGCCGATTATGTGTCGGAAGTTCAGCGTATCTATTGTGCAGACAATCGCCCTTGGGTAATTGGTTACAGCGGTGGAAAAGACTCATCGGCTGTGGTTACCCTAGTATACTTGGCATTGTTGGGCTTGCCTCAAGCAATGCGCACCAAGCAAGTATTTGTAGTCTCCTCCGATACGCTGGTAGAAACGCCAGTTGTAGTAGACCTGATTATCCGTACCATGGAGCAGATAGAAAAAGGGGCTAAGCGAGACGGCTTACCCATCACCTCTCATCCGGTCGTACCCAAAACCCATGAAACCTTCTGGGTCAACTTATTAGGTAAGGGTTACCCTGCACCCACCCGCAGCTTCCGCTGGTGTACCGAACGGATGAAAATTAATCCGGTAAGTGACTTTATCAAAGACAAGGTCAGTCAGTTTGATGAAGTTATCGTCGTATTAGGCTCACGTAGCAGCGAGAGTGCATCACGCGCACAAGTCATTGCCAAGCATAAAATTGACGGGACACGATTAGCTCGCCATACCACGCTATCGAATGCTTTTATATACACTCCGATAGATACTTGGGATACCGAAGATGTGTGGAAGGTATTGCGGGGGGCATTCAAATATTCACCTGATGATATAGAAGAGTGGGAAAACCCATGGGGTGGTAACAACCGTCCTCTCTGGACCCTTTATATGGACTCATCAGATCAAGGTGAATGCCCGCTCGTCATTGATGACAGCACTCCTTCTTGCGGAAATTCGCGCTTTGGCTGCTGGACTTGTACCGTGGTCACTAAAGACAGAGCAATGGAAAGCCTGATCAAGAATGGTGAAGACTGGATGTTGCCACTGCTTAAATTCCGCAACCAGTTGGCTCTGACTACAAACCCCGAGCAGAAAGATACCTATCGAAACTACAAACGGCGCTCGGGTAAGGTTAGTTATCAGTATGCCAAAGAGGGAGAGGACATCAGCGCTGAACGTAAGCATGTCCCTGGCCCCTACTGGTTAAAGTATCGCCAATCTTGGTTGAAAGAACTACTCGAAATTGAGAGAGATCTAAATCTTAAAGGCCACGCTATTACTCTGATTACTCAGCCAGAGTTACATGCCATTCGGCAAGAGTGGCTTAAAGATCCTAACGAGCCCGACTGGAATGACTCATTGCCCGCCATCTATCGAGATGTTTACGCTAGAGATATCGAGTGGCTGGTAGATGATCAATCACGCTTTAATGCCAGTGATGCTGAACTACTGGCACAGATAACTCAAAAATATGAAATTGAGCCAGAAATGGTAATGAAGTTGATCGAGCTTGAAATTTCGCTTGAGGGCTTGAGTCGTCGCCAGGGCGTTTTTGAAAAAATTGGATCTATCTTAAAACAAGACTGGGGTTCGCTTGAAGCCATAAAGAATAAGCAAGCCAAACTGCAAACACGTAATGAGTTAGATATACACCAAGCAGAAGTGGACAGAGTAGAGCGTGAACTGTCTGACTTGCAAGCACAATTAATGAAAGCGGATGATATGGCAGCCCTATTTAGTGAGGCAATAAAAGATGATCATTAAGAAATTAGTGCTGCATAACTTTAGAGTGTTTCGCGGTAGCCATGAAATTGAGCTTATGCCAAAACGACGAGAAAGTGAATATCATGATAGACCCATAGTGCTATTTGGTGGCTTAAATGGTGCTGGTAAAACATCTATTTTGTCTGCCATTCGCTTGGCTCTTTATGGTCGTTTAGCCTTTGATGGACTGGTACATAACCAGGACTATATCGACCAACTCTCCGCTCTTATTCACAATGGCGTAAACCAGACAGTGCGGCCAGATAACGCATCAGTTGAGCTGGTTTTTACCTATAATCAGAGCGGAGTAGAGTCTGAGTTTACCGTTATCCGCAGCTGGAAACGAGACAAAAAAGATAGACTCCAACTCCTACAAAATGGCAAATCGCTAGATGAACTAAACTATGATCAATGCCAGGGATTTCTTAATGAATTAATACCCCATGGAATTGCTGATCTTTTCTTCTTTGATGGTGAAAAAATAGCATCACTAGCAGAGGATGAATCAGGAAAAATATTGCAAACGGCTGTGCGACGCCTACTAGGCCTTGATCTTATTTCAAAGCTACGTAGCGACCTTAGTATATTTTTGAAGCGACAGGGAGCTAAATCACTTGGCAGTCAACAGCAGAAAAAAATAGAGCAGCTAGAAGAAGAGAAAAATCTCTTTGCTAAAAAGTCAGAACATTTCCGCTTTGAAGCGGACTTGGCAATGGCTCGTATTGAGTTAATTAGTAGAGATATTCTAAAGTATGAAGGAATGCTATCTGCTCAGGGTGGTGCATTTGCCTTAACCAAAACACAAGAGCAGCAGAAGGTCGCCGAGCTAATCAAAGAAAAAGATCTACTTGAAAAAAGCCTGCGCAATGAGTGTGATGGTACACTTCCCTATGCTCTCGCACCTAATATATTAAGTCGACTGTTAAAAAAACTTTCCGATGAAGCAGCAATAAAGCGAGCCGATAGCTTTAATACTGAGTTATCTCATTTTTTAGATCAACTCAAAGCTAACATTGGCTTTAGAGGTAAAGGCTCTCTAAAAATTGCTACCGAGGCGATAGAAGACCAGCTTGCCATTTATATGGAAAGCAAACCTCAGGGAAAAGTAATATTTGACATCTCAGAACGTGAGACCGGTATGATCCAGCACGCTATAGAGCAAGAAAGCCAACGTGCCTGGTCCAGGTTTATCGAACAAAGAGGTTTATTGAACCAAATCGAACATCAGCTAGAGCAAGCGGCAAGTAATATTGAGCGGGCTCCGGAGGACGAACAGCTGCTTGATTTATTTCAAACTCTACGCGACTTGGATGCGAAACGTCAAGATGAACGACATAAATACAAATCCTTACTAGAAAAAGCAAAGCAGGCTATGATAAGCCAGCTTGACTGTGCACGCCAGATCCAAAAGTTACATGATAAAGAACGTGAGCATTATGGTTTTTCCAGCGCGATTAAGCATGCCGAAGAGAGCATCAACTTACTGGATGAGTACAGCCACGTTTTGACTCAAGCTCGAGTGAAGACCCTAGAGAAAAATTTCGAAAAAGCCTACCGTAAACTGGCACGTAAAGAAGATCTTCAAATAAAGGCGCGTATCAACCCTCAATCCTTTGATGTGGAGCTGGTTGATGAATCTGGTATCGCGATTAACCGTAAATCACTCTCTGCCGGTGAGAAACAGATTTATGCCATAGCTATTTTGGAGGCTCTTGCTACTACTTCAGGTAGACAACTTCCTGTAATTATAGACACGCCATTGGGCCGATTAGATTCGCATCATAGAGATAAGCTCATCGAGCACTATTTTCCTTTTGCTAGCCACCAAGTAATTCTGCTATCGACAGATACCGAGGTGGATGAACGTTACTTTGCTTCTAAACTAAAAGACGATATTTCCCATTCGTATCAGATTCAATTCGATGCCGCTAGCAAATCATCGAGTTTAGTAAAAGGTTACTTTTGGCAACCTAAACACACCCTAGCCAGGGAGGTCAACTAATGCTTCCTAATCGTATGCAGTTAACCCGACAAACAGAAGACCAGCTTAAGCGCCTCAAAGCGAACACCGGAATTACTCCAAACGTTGCCGCACGCTTAGCTTTTTTCCGATCGGTTGAGTCTGATTTTCGCTATCATACCGATAGCGATAAGAAGCTGGACGGCAGCTTAGTACTAGACAAAATCACCTGGCTGGGGGGAACTCTGGCAGTGACCGAACTAGTGCTAAAGATGACTTACCCTGAGCTAGAACAAAAAGAATTAATAAAAGCTTGGGCTGCCCATGTGGAAGATGGCATAGCGGCACTTCGTAACCATCGTAGCCTCAAAGATTTTTCTCAAACGTTATGACTCCATACAATGTAATTATATTATTTCTTAAAAAAATGGACTATATACTTCACTGAAAGCGACTAACTTACCAAAATAAAATAAACTTAATAAAGTGGCCCTGAATTAAATAAAGGGCCACTTCACTTTGTCAATTAATATTTATTCGATAAAAGCCTCACTCTTAGCTTCTACCAAACCATCTAAACCTGACTTAAGCTCCACACCAATCCCAAAGATATCAACTATACTTTTAACCAAAAACTCTCTTCTCTTTTCAATTTCAACTTTATCCCAAGCTTCAACAGTAGACAGTTCAACTGTAGAGTTAAGTCTAGATTTTTTATATTCTTTTCTTTTCTGTGAAAAAGGAGCATTTTTGAATTCTTCATTATCTTGACCATACAGAATCGCAAGGTTTGGAATACTATTTTTCATGCTTTCCAAATCAAAATCAACATGTTCAACCTTAGAGTTCTGAGGATAAATGTGCTCTATAGTAAAAACAAAATAATCAGAAGCTAAGCCTTTAAATGCATGCCTGTACATAAGAGGAGCACTTTTTTTATTAATGGATAAGTACTTATAAGACTCCTCGAGAGAAGACAGTATATATTTAATATTTCTATTGTCACCATCTGCCACATAGTGAAGCTTCAATAAGTAATTTTGTATATCTAGTACTGTAACACTTCTTTTTAGTATAGCTTGCAACTCAGAATAAAATGATTTAACTTGATATGCATTAGGGTTTATGTTAATCGACAATATAGCACTGTGATATAAGTTTGTGACTGCTGTCATTCTTCTCTCAAGAGCAACTCTAAAAATAAAAAAGAACTTTTCTAAGAAAAACACTAATTGGTAGAATTTCTTTTCTACCAAATTAGTCGCTGCCATCAAGAGAGGAATACAATGACTATGTTTAAATGTCACAGTGAGATTGTATAATTTTCTTTTTTGATATCCTGTTAAATTACTTTTTTCATATGGCCAAACTCCTTTGGACAATACATTATAGATATCTATTCCATTCTTAATGCTTTTAATTTCATTCACAACCATTTCAGGCTTTGAAAAGAAAGCTTTGTTGAAAGTCTCAAATAAAGCACTTTTCTGACATGATCTTCCTTTCTTAGATGTGTAGTAAGCTATCAACTTCTCGTCCGTTGACCTAGAACCATTTTCAGTTAATTTATCCCAAATGACTTCTGAATCATGAATGATATTTTCCTCAACTCCCGCCGAATCAATAGCACCTAATGATGACGCTCGTAATAAATCACTTGCAGTTAATGTTCGCCCTCTATCATTTATCACTTGAAAAAGTCTATATGCATCATTAACATCTGACATTCTAATAATTAGAATCTTACAAAACTTAGATACTACCTTATATAAATGTTCAACTTCAGTGAGTATATCTTCTGATGAATATTTTTCAGGAAAAAAATCATTTAACCATAAATCAATTTTTTTAGCTGCTTTTGCTAATAACTCATGTGATTTTAGTTTTGATGGTTTTATATCACCGCTTTGTATTAGATCATCATAGTAGTTTAGATCTCTTTTAGATAATGAAATTCTTGGATATGATATTTCTTTATTATTTTCCTCTGTTGTAAATGTAATAAATCCTTTTTTATATTTCTCAACCCTTCTATCTCTAACCTTTGACATCTCTTCATTTAACTTCAGTTCCTTTATATTAACAATTAGTCTAGATACAAAAAGAACAATTGTAGACAACCGTTGTTGCCCATCAACTAAAACATAGAGATTCTTATCATCTAAACTATCTTTATTCTTTACCTTTACGCATACCACACCACCAAAAAAATGATTACAGTCTTGTTCACCACCATCATTTTTTTGTTTATAGCCTTCCCACAACAGATTTATATCTGAAATAAATTGCTCTATATGTTTCCTTTCCCATGAATATGCTCGTTGATACTTTGGTACTTCGTATATTGCAGAGTCAGCAAATACAGATTCCATAGAACAATAATTTGGCTTTACATCCATAACAACCTCAAATTAACTCCCAAAACGCTTTATCTCGCATCATAGATACACGCTTGTCGCCATCGATATAGAGGCTAAAGTGCTTATCCAGCTTACGAATGGTTTCCATTAACTGTTCTTGTTCACTCTTATCATCTTTATTAAAGATGGCCTTGATATCGGCGTTTTTTATCTCGGCAACACGATGTACTACCCAGGTTAAAACATAAGAGCCATAGTTATTTTCCCCCGTCTTGAAGTGGCTGAGATCCTGGGTTGAGAGGATCACCCCTACTCCATACTCTCGACCTTCTTTCAAGATTTTGCGCAAGCTGGGGAAGTCCTGCGACATAAAATTGTCGGCCTCATCTACCAGAATCATCTTGGTGATCTGGCGGTAATCGCCATCCACTTGCGGTTTGCCGCGTTTCTGCATCTGCGAATAAAAGAGATCCAACGTCAGCGCTACTACCAGGTTTTGAATTTGAGGCGAGTAACCGGCAAGCTCGATAACGGTCACGCCCTCAAGCAGGTCATAGAGGGAGCAGACCGAATCTGGCATCGTCTCAAAAATTTCGTAGGTCACCAAAGAGTCGAGCGCCGCATACAGCGAATCCTCTTCTACTTTCTCCTGTTCCAAATAGAGATCCCAAACCTGTGCCAGAGTAGGGGCCGGACGTTGCCAGGTACTAGAGTCAGACTTACTAATGCCAGCCAACTCATAGGCATCCAGAATCAACTTACGCAAACGCAACTGCTGCTTTGGTCCCAAACCAAACGCCTTAGCCAGGGTTTCGGCAAAGCCGGTAGCGGTATGCACCGGCAGCATGGGCATATCCCCATACAGAGAGAGGGGGTTATAGGGCAAGCGGTGTAGCCGCAATCGACGGCTTTGATTCGCCTTAGTAAAGTCCTCATCCACATAGTCGGACTTGTAGTCAAATATCAGCAAACCAATGGGCGCAGCATTCACATTGCTGCCTTGCTGCTGAATCAACTGGGTGATCAACGACTTGGTAAACTGGGTCTTACCGGTACCCATGGTGCCGATAATGCCGGTATTGGTATTCATGAAACGAGCGGTATTGGTCGGCTCCCAATAGAGCGGAGTCTGGCGCATGGCCTCATGACCAAACAGTATGCGAAGCGGCGTCTTCTCCTGTGGAAAAGGGTCAACCGGTTCAGGCTCTATTTGGGTATTTGAGTGTTCAACCTGAGACGTTTCACCGGGCTGGCCTGCTTGCGATGAAATGCCCTCAGGCGTGATTGCCGCCTGGCTTGGCGGCGCTGTGCGTGCGCCAAGCTGATACTCTGGGGGCACATAGCAGAGGGCAACTAGCTCTTCTAACGTCTCCCCCACTCTGGCATTAATCAATGCCGGCAACAGCGAATAAGGCAATTCAACCTGTAAAATACCCTTGTCGGTAGTTTTGTACTCGGGCACAAAACAGCTGTCATTCTCTACATGGGCCACTACAAAGCCTTCAACATAGTCAGGCACGTTAGCCAGACTATATTCGCCCTTAAGCCACCATTCGCGATGCGACAACAAAGGCACCAGCTGTTGTTGTGTTATCACCTGATAAAGGCAAAGCTTATCGACCTGCATCAATACCTGGCGAATAAACAGCCCACGATAAAGCCGGGCAGCCAAGGTATTTGGCCCCAGTACTTCTTCCATCAGGTAACGTTTCAGCTCCAGCGCCTGTGCCCCGGCATAAGAAAAGTCGGGCCTGGCTCCGGTTTTAACCTCCAGTGGCAAGAGATAAAGCTGGTCACCTTTAAAGCCAACAAACAGCACGTCGTCCGAAATGGCCCCTTTGCGATAACCATGCACCTTGCGGGCAAACTCGCTGTCGCTCATCTTGAGGCCGACATTGCCAGAGACACGTATCATTTCGGCCACCGAAAGCGGTACCCAGCAGATGTCCGACTTGCACAGCAGTGCCGACACAAACTTGTAGGCACCTATGATGCCATTTTTTTCTTTGCGCTCCTTCTCGTTGGAGGTCAGCATCTTCAGCAACCACTCGCCGTTGAAGGCGTTAAATTCAGAGAGCAGGTCTTCACCTTGACCATGCCCCTCTTTTTGCAGCAAGCGCTTAAACAGATCCACCTGCTTGGTGACGGTAATCGCATCGTAACCTGCCGCACTGGTGTATTGATCCGAGTAATGGATCAGCACCACATCCTTCTGGCTGGTAAAGAAGTCCAGGGTCACCTTAGGGTCGATAATGGTGGTCCATAGTGCACTGTCGTAAGAGCGACCGAGCAATCCTTTAAAGTCGGCACTCACGGCCAACCCTAGGCTGGTCTCAAGATATTGAGCATTACTTTGAATGGCCGGCTGCCACAAATTACCCAACAGGCGCGCCAGGCGTAAAGACTGCACCGGGGCGTATTCAACCCCGCGCAAGCCAAATGCGGTGAAGTAGGCACCACCCTGGGTTTCGGCGGCTTCCCCGGCTATTAAGCCATCACACAAAACGCCGCTTACGGCCTCATCGGTATTGATGGGGCGGCACTCCACCGGCTCCTTGTTACGGAAGAAGGCGAGATGGGCATAGGCAAACGCCTCCCCTTCTTTCGGCAAGGTAAATTTGCTGTAGGTTAAGCGGCTTCGGATCAGATCAATCAACAAGTCGGCATCTGCGCGTAACGCCGCGGTATTGAGCCCCAGCCAGGTTTTCAACTCGTCATAGGAGGCCGTTTCAGCGAAACGGTCGAAGTCGTTATATTGCAGCCGTTCATCGTAGAAGTTTACATGAATGGCGATGGCTCTCTCTTTGTGTTGCTTGAAATGCTCCACTAACCCTAAGAAAAGCTCGACAGCGTTTGCCTGGTTGATGGCATTGACGATCAGCGTGCTCTTCGAGCCCGCGCTGAACAGCCGTGCATACGCTTGGGTAAACTCGGCCAACTTGTCGCGAACCAAACGTTTGATGTAGCTGTAGCTTTCCTGCTTTTGCGGGATCACATCCAGCCAGAAGCTATTTTCCCGCACCGGCAACAAATGGGCATAGCCAGAGTCATTGTCGTAGACAAACGGTAATAAGCCAGAGGCGACTAAACGTTCTCGGGTTACCTCCGGTAAATCAGCAAAGCTGCTTAATCCATCCTCATCCCTATCTTCTTGAATAGCCACCACCAGCTGCTGGTGATAGGCCAAAACCAAGGGGTGAAGCGGGGTCACTCGCTGCCATTCTTCCTGCCGACATAATCCAAGGCGCAGCAATTGCTTATGCTCAAGACTTAGCACCGCATTGGTCGGGATTGTGTTTAATGCCGCCTCATAGGCATCCAACACTCTCTGCACCAGACCGCGATAACTCTCTCCCCAGGCAGCCAGGCTCGGCAGTGTCTTGTGCCGTTGCAGATAATTCAGCAGAGACTCGTAGGCGGAATGTAATGCAGCAAATGGGGCTCTTAAAGTGCTCAATGGCATAGGCTCACCATGACTGCCAATGTAGAGCACTTGTTCATCAACCATACGCGCTTCCAGGTTGAGTAGCTGCTGGCGCAAGCCGACCACACCACTCTCGGCATTGTCGAAAATGATTTTACCTTTGGCACGATTATATTCGGCGTTGCGATCATCTCTAAACAGCTTGCTGAAACGATCCTTATCAAACAACAGAGGGACACAAATACTCTCGTCGGCCGCTGGCCCTTCGATATTGATCGGGAGTAGGCGCTCTCCCGATCTCAGGTTGAACAGAGTCTGTTCACTTTGCTCGGCCAACGACTCGAAATTAACCCAACCAAAGCGATGGCAATCTACCTCAACGTCATCCTCTTCCAGGTTATAGCAGGACTCTTGCTCGCTATTTATCCTCAGCCGATCTTCTTCCAATAGCAGAGTTAACCAACCTTTGAGCGGCTCCACACGAAAACGATGAAGAATGTCGTCAAAATAGAAGTCCCCCTGCACCACCACCAGACAACGCAGCTTGTACTCTTCAGAACGATTGTCTCGCTTAAGCTCAAGGCTGAAAAATGTAGGATTGCCATTAACCGGCAAGGTAACGGTAGCCTTACAACGCTTGCCACCAGCACGGCTAACGTTATAACGCGCTTGCTTCTTAAGGGCCGTGTTATGCATCAACTTGAACTGTCTTTCATCCAAATCGTTACCGGTAAAGGTAAGCGACAGCGCTAACTCGTTCTGACCAGGTGGCAGTTGAATAAGCAAACTCAGCTCGCGTTGCCCTGCCTTGGTTTGGCTCTTAGCCCTTTGCTGTACTTCTGTTCCATCTACCGCTATCTCTTCCAGTATCAGTTTCTGTGCCTTGTTGGCTTCGATCTCATTGTTGTAGGCTGCATATTCCAGTTTGCGCCAACTGTCATCTTGAAAGTGCTGGCGAATAAATTTTGCACTGAATTCCTTAAGCACGTTTTCTAGCTGATCTACATCGTAGTGCTCTACAGCCTCTTCAATGTCATGGTGTAGCTGTCGATTGGCCTGCAACCGCTTGCTAATCTGGTTTTTATTGCCGCTCAACTCCAAAAGCACTTGGTCATCAAAGAGTTTCAGCTCTTGAAATTCCAGTACACCATCATTTTCAAGAGCACTAAACAGAGGCGAAAAACCAAAGACGGTTGCCCCTTCCTCGGCGATGATGGCCAGTTGCTCCTCTAGCAGACAGGCAGAAAGCTCTTTATGGTTGCTGCCAATATCGATCAGCTCAGCCAATTTCTGTGACAGGCTATCCGGGTGCCAGACTGCACCTGGCGCTCCCAAATCGAACGCGCTGTTGATCAGGGTATCGAGCATGCTGTTGTGGATGATCAACAGGGCAGTGCAAGAAAAATCACCACTGCGCCCAGCCACCAGGTCTCGCAAGCGAGAAATATAGTTCTCGGTAAATCCCTTATCCCCACCATGTAGTACCGGTAGTATGTTCACACCGTTGCAAAGAATACGTGGCAGATCGATACCGTCTTCCGTTTGTAATGGTGTATCTGTCGCCTTGGCAACCAATGCCTGATACAAGCTCAGCCCATTATCGGCACTCGGCGATTTAAATTGGTAACGGGAGCCTGTCTGAATGTCAGCGGAAACCCATTCAATAAAACACTCTGCCAAAAATTGTTCAAAGGGTCTTACGGACATAAACGGCATCTCCACTGTCACTCATACGTTCCACATTGCCCATGCGCTCATAAAAGCTCACCAACATCTGCAAAGATTGGTTATCCAGATAAAAGCCTCGCTGCTCAAAACCTTCTCGCAGCTCGTGCAAGCGCAGCTTTTCCGCCTTGCCTATTGTTAAATTAGTCAGCAACAGAATCTGATCTTGATTCAGCACTAAGGTTCTACCGGCAGCACCGCGTGCCTGTACAAAATCGCGCAGAAGCTGCTCTTCCAGCTCCTTCATATATTTTTTGTTAACTCCCCCTCGGGTAGTTTTGGCATCTCGAAACTGTTCCAAAGCCAGCTCTTTTAGCTGCTCAAAAGCGCTCTCAATATCTTCGGCCTGAGCTCGAGGCTGCAATTTTCTTTTTTCGATAAAGGCCTGAAGGTAACTATTGAGTTCGCCAAGCAATCTGGGCTGATCGTAATAACGCTTTGCCTCCTGATACACCTGCCAAAGTGGACGAGGTGCCGAGTCTGGAATTTGCAGCGCATCAAGGGCCGACAGCATGGGGAACACTCGCTCACAGGCGGAGGCCAGCAACTTATAACCCGAACGCTTGACCGAGGTCCGCTCTGAGCTTGCCTTCTCTGAATCGAGGATGAAATAAAGCGGCTTGCTCTGGGGCACTTCTGCATCTCGCCAATCTGTGACATTCAAGGCCAGTTGAGCACAGTAAGCAAAGGCATAAAGCTTGAGCATTTTGGGTAGGGCTTGCAGCAGGTACTGCGGGTGTTCAGCTAAAAAAGCGATATCTTCTCGAAAAACCTTATTCAAGAAGGGTAAATATGGCTGTTCATTATTCTGAACTGCAGTACCTTGTTGAAGACGGGACTGCAGCACCGTCAGCATTTCCTGCTCTATAAAATTAAGGCGGTCATCGAGCGCATTTTCAAGAAAATAATTACCCAGTAAGCCCGCAAACAACTTACACAACCGTAAGTCTGAAGCGCTGACATCCACTTTCCCACTCTGCCGGCCTTTCGCCTTGAACAACAAAAAAAGCGGTGAAATATCAAATAATGCCTCACTAGCAAAATAGGCTCTGTTCACTACCGACCAAAAATCTGGCTCGTCCAGCTTGTTGAGAAAACGCTCTCTACAATCTTCTCTATATTGCTCGAATTCATAACCCGTAACTTGTCTACGTAGTGCCAAACTAAGCACGACTCCCGTCACTGTATCCCAATCAAAATCATTGCCCTTGTTGCGGATAGGCCAGTAGTTGGAAAGCTTATTTTTATCTGTGGGGGCTAGCCCTTCAGAAATGGGATATTGGTACATATCAGACGGCTCCCTCCACGATAATCATGTCATCATCCTGCTCTAGGAGATAGCTATCCCCTCCCTCGTAATACTTGAGTGTTGGGCTGATTTTAGCGACGGTTCGGACCTGTTCAACCATTTCATCAAGTAAAATAATGGCGTTTTTGTCGTACTTGTTGGGTCGATAACCACTATTGAGCTTGCAGATCAATTCAAACAAATTCAGGTTGATATCCATCGGCTTGAGCGCTTGGTCGCTGACCTTGAGGTAGACACAGAAATAGTCGTACTTCTCGACATTTTGAGATTGTATGACTTTAAAATCCGCTTTTAGGTCAATGGGAGCTGCCACCTTACAGGGTCCAAACTGCCCTAGAAATAGTTCACGCTTGGACAACTCAGGCGCATTGCGATTCGCGTATTTAAAGATGGCGGGAATGAGCTCCTTCGTATAAAAGGCACGCAATGTACTCTGGATCTCACTTGCGCCACTGTATTGCTCATGTTGTAGCCAAACACTGGCATAGTGTTCCAGCAATTGCTCCTCAAAATTGGATCTAAACTGATGATGATAGTTATTACCTAGATCATTATTTTTGAGTAGGTAAAAAAGGCGAATAAGCGATGCTGCTTGCCCTGGCGTCGACCTGGGTTCAGTAAAAACAATGCCTAACGAGGCAAGCTCGGCCAAATAATCATCCAGCTTAGGATCTGGCAAAGACAACTCATAGCGTAAAACAAACTGGTCAATAGCTTGGGTGTGGATCAGAGCGGGATCAAACTCGGCAATGCGCAAACTCAGTTCGTTCTCCCGCCCCATAAATAAGTTATCGAACAGATAATTTTCACCCACCAGTATCTGATGCAAAAAATCCAACAAGGCTCGGGTGGTGATGAATTGATCCTTGATCAACCGAGTCTTGAACAAGGTAGTGATGATGATATCTTGGATGCTTTCATCGGCAAGCAGCCTGAAGTTGGTCGTTAAACGAGCATCACGCTGCTGTTGCTCATCTCGCTGCGCGATAATATGGAACAGGTTCTCATCACTTTGCTGAGTTAAACGCTTAAGTAGTTGACGCATAAAGCCGGAATAACAGCCGGATTCGTCGTCGAAGCGAAACTTCGGGTATGACTCAAAATCCAGAAAATGATAGGGCCCTTCTGTACGTATTCCTTCCGTCAAGAAACGTTCGATCACAGCTCTCAGCTCAGCATGCCGTTCATCCCCTGCCTTCGCAAAATTGGCCAGCATGCCAATGTTGATCCCGACAACCAGAGGGGGGTGTCCTTGACCACTGCGATCAAAAAGCTCATCCAGCGCTTCTATGGCCGACTGGTGGGGCGCAAAGCTGTGGGTCGCATCAAGGTGGAAGTTGAAGCGGTGTTTATATTGCTCAACATTACGAGATAAAATTTCTGATTTGCCGTCACCACTACTTCCACAGAGAAAAAGACACTCCCCAGGCTGAAGAGATCTGAGGTTTTTCTCAAAATCCAGTTCAATCTCTGGTTTAACGTAGAGATAATCCTTCAACTCATCGTAAACATCTGGTCGGCGATCCGATGAAGTTTTAACCGAAAATGATGAAGATTTAGCCAAGACCCCAAGGGCCTTTCTGAGAATGAGTCCACTCACGTGATAGCCCTAAAAATAATGTAATTTTGGAAGAGTAGCCTATTGAATCTAAAAGCGGCCAATAGTTAAAGGGCTAACAGAAAATTATCTGATCATTATCGACGATCGTTGCCTAACCCACTGTTCAATACTTGACCAACCAGAGAGGGGAACACATTTATTCTGAACTCTCCCCTCTTTGCTCTATTTAATGCCATACCAACTACAGAGCTCCTCGGCTAAGCTCTCAATATGAAAAAACTCTCCATCTACAGATGGCGGATTTTTATCAGTACGGCTCAGTATTCGAGCTTTCACTTAATCGTTGCTGTGAACTCCCTGCTCCATACTGGGCTGGCTAGCGCCCCGCTTAAGTTTGAAGGGAGCGTAGATTAGCGCCCACCAGAAACAGGCTCAGATAGCCGATCAGCGGGTAAAACAATGCGACCAGCTGGGAAAACCGGCAAACTGGCCACAAAGCTCACCGCTATATTCTCAAATCAGATGCAGTTAACGGTTGTAGACTCGGAACAAACCGGATATACCCTTGGCTGTTGAGTCGTCCTGAGTGGTGATCCCGTGAAGAAGCTATTTTTGATTTGTGGCCTGGCCCTGCTGCTGGCAACGGTGTTCAGTGTGGTTAGCCGCCCGGTTCCCATTGAGCAGAGACTGATACAGATTCAGGCCGGCGATGTGCTGCAGGGGTTTTCCGATATTGAGGAAGAACCGGTCGAGGTTCAGGCCGTGCTGCTGGATCTGACCGATAACCCGCTGCTGCTGGTGAAAGCGCAGGCGGCGTTTGTTCGTTATCCGGGCATGGCCCGCAGGGTGTTTTTTCTCTACGGCCAGGAGCCTGAATTTCAGGAAATTCTGCTGCGCTACGGTGAAACGATTCTGCCACCTATCCATCATTTTCTGAGCCACCCCATCCACAGCATCGAGCTGATAAACCAGGCCAACCAAGGCTACCAGGCCATCAAGCAGTACTTTAGCGCTTCCCCGGAAGGGGCCAACACCACAAGCCCGATCTCAACCCAGGGCCGGCATCAGACGCTTTCGCCGGAAGAGCGCGGCTGGTATGCCGTCAACTTCATCAAGCATGAAGGCCATGACTTTCTCGGCCAGTTTGTGGTGGATACCCAGGGTGAAACCCGGTGGATAGTGACCGAACGCATGCTGGAAGGTCTGAACCAGTTTTTTACCGGCGGCATCCGGCGCCTGGAAACCAAATACCGCGCCGGTGAAGAGCTCACAGCAGGGGATATCGGCTGGGCATCGGTCGATGTGCTGGTATTAACCAGTGCCGTAAAAGTGTTGCGCATGGGGCGTGCGGCAGCAGTCACCACTCAGGGTGCCGGCCGAAGTGCCCGCTCGGCGGCCCTGGCTGCCCGGGCAAGTCAGGGCGGGCGCATGGTGCTGAGCGGTGCCCGCTATGCGAAGTGGCCCCTGGTTATTGGTGCCGGCTACCTGGTGATGACCCACCCCAGCCTTGTCAGTGACCTGTTCGCGGGTGTCGCGGATGTGCTGGGTTACCCCGTGCCGGCCGTGCAGTTTGCGGGGTGGCTCTTGCTGTTGATTCCGGCGCTTTACCTTGGCAGCTGGCTGCTTTGGCTCTTTGGCCCACTACTCATGGGATTGTTACGGGTGGCTTACTTCATGCTGGCCAGGCTGAGTGGCAGGAAAGCCCGGATTCCGGGTATGGGTAGCGGCAGCATAAGGTAACGCATCGAATAGCGAAGACAAAAGCCGCCATCTGTTGATGGCGGCTTTTGTCTTCTCGGCTCAGTGTTCGGCCGTTCTCTTAATCGGTGCCGCGAGCCGCCGGTGCCCTAACCGGCTGGCGGGCATCCCGCTTGAGCTTGAAGGGGGCGTAAATAAGCGCGCCCACCAGGAACAGGCCCAGGTAGCCGATCAAGGGGTAGAAGAAGGCAACCAGTTGGGTAAAGCCGGCAAAGCTGGCCACAAAACCCACTGCCAGGGTGATAAGGGCAAAGCGGTTGGCGGCCGGAGTACGCATTTCCACAAAACGGGCGACAAAGGCATAAAACATGCTGGCACCTGTGCTGAAAATCATGCCAAACAGCACAAAGGCCATGCCTTTCGCCAGCCAGGGTGAAATACCGTCGATGATTTTAAGCAGTGGCAGGGCATAACCGGCAATGTTGTCGATTTGCGAGAACATGGCCAGGTGGCTGATCATGATCAGCACCCCCACCCCGGCGCCGCCGAGCAGGCCGCCCCATTTGGCGATGTTTTCGTTTTTCTCGGCGCCCCCCATCACCAGTGACATGGCAGCCCCCACGGCGATGTTGAACGACACATAGTTGACCGCAGACACCAGCCAGTGCGGCAAGGTGGATTCTACGCTTTCGGCAATGGGTGCCAATTCGGCAAAGGTGCGATCCATGGTGGCCAGGCTGTATATGCAGCTCAACACCAGCGCCAGCACCAGAAAGGGAGTAATACTGCCGATCAGGGCCACGACGCGCTGCACGTTCATCAGCACCGTCGCCCCCATCAGCAATGTCATCAGTACGCTGCCGATGTAGGCATCCAGCCCGAACTGCTGGTTAACCAACGAGCCGGCGCCGGCAATCATCACCACCCCTACCCCGAACAGGGTAAAGATGATCACGTAATCCACGATCACGCCGATGTAACGACCGCTGATCTGATACACCACGGTTTTATGGGAACGGGTACCGGTGCGACTACCCAACAGGGTGAGCATCATGCCCAGATAGGCGAACAGGGCCGTGGCCACCACGGCGGCGGCGGTTCCCAGGTAACCGAAGCTGGTGAAGTACTGCAGCACTTCCTGACCGGAAGCGAATCCGGCCCCTACGATAATGCCAATGAATGCACTGGCGATTTTCAATATATTCCACATGATCGTCTAATAGTCCGTTAAATGACCCCATAGATAGATTACAAAGGGCCGAATAGACAAAAGGTACTGTTGCAGCACCGGTAAAGCCGGCGACCTTAGCAAACCCCGACAAAAAGGTACACCAGACCTTGGTCGAGTATGAGGAATGTCGTTGGGGGAGGTAGAGGCTCAGCCCGGCGGGATCAGCCGGGCATAGGCCAGGGAATGGGTGCTGTATGGCGTCCAGATCTGCGGGGTGCCACCGACGCCCCGCCTGGTACTGTGGTTCAACGCCTGCGTACAAGATGGATCAAAGCTGGTAACGGTAGCTCAGCATCCATTGAGTCGGGGCGCCATAGCCCAGCTGATGTGCACCGCTGCCACCGGAGGTGGTACCCAGTATGTATTTTTCGTTGAGCACGTTATCCAGATTCAGCTGCAGGGTATGATGCTGCTGCCAGCTGTAGGCGGCCATCAGGTCTACCTTGGTGTAATCCCCCAGGGTCACGGCCTCGTTGTTGCCTGCGAAGCGATTGCCCACGTACTTGACGCCGCCGCCCAGTTTCAGGCCAAAGTCAGTCTGATAGCTGGTCCACAGGGAAAACAAATGGTCGGACACATCATTGGGCCGGTAGCCGGTTTCCCGGTCTTTCGCCTCCAGATAGCTGTAGCCGGCGGCAATATTCCAGGCATCGGTGATCTGGCCCCGGGCTTCCAGCTCCAGACCCTCATGACGAAACTCGTTGCGGGCGGTGATCTCGCCGTTATCGTTGGTTTCGGGCTGCTGCTGGTCGATGCGGAACAGGGCGCCGTGCAACATCAGCCGGTCTTCGAACAGGTAGGATTTCATCCCCAGCTCGAGCAGGTCGGTACGGTAGAATTCGGCCAACCTGGGGTTGACGTAAATACCGCCGTAGGGCAATTGCCAGGAGCGGCCCCAACTGCCGTAAAACGACAGTTCATCACTCAGGGTGTACACCAGGCCCAGGCGAGGACTCAGCTTTTCATCCTCGTTGCTGCTTGTTGTACCCTTGAATTGCTGTTCCAGCTCCATGCGGTCGTAGCGCACCCCGCCCAGCACCGACCAGGGCCCGAGAGTCACCACATTCTGCGCATAGAGTCCCAGAGAGTCGGTGCTGTTTTGTCTGAACGGGGCAAAACCGGGGTTGTCGGTGTTTCTGCCTTCCGGGTTAAGCAAGTCCTGTGTCGGCACCTGATCTTTCTTGATGGTGGCCAGGGTAAAATCACGTTCAAATTCGTTGTAATCCACCCCCATCAGCAACTGGTTATGCTCGGTGTTCCAGGTCAGCTCCGATTGCAGGGTAGCGCTGGTCTGGGGATCGAAGCCGAAATTGTTAACCGTCTGCTCCAGGCGGTTACCGTTCACATTCGCGTTGCGGGTGCCCTTTTGCTGCAGGGTAATACGGTTATAGGCGGCGCGGTTAACCCACTCCCAGCTGTCGGCCAGAGCCACCTTGTGGGTAAGCGCCAGCCGCTGGCTGTCGGCCTCCTGAAAATCGTTGCGCGCACCGTAGTAGGTTTCTACCGGCACATCTACCGGCTTGCCGTTTACCGAGGGCACGCCGCGATAAGGCGTTACTTCCTGATGCAGTAATTCCAGATCCAGATCCAGAGTCTGCCGCTCGCCCGGCTCCCAGCGCACCGTGGGGGCGATAAAGTAATCGCTGTAGTCCACTTCGTTTACATAGCTGTCGCCTTGCCGCAGCTCAAGGTTGATACGCCCGTTCAGCGAATCGGTCAGATTCCCCCCCGCGTCCAGCCGGCTGCCGAAACGACCTTCGCTGCCGGCGCCGAGGTTCACATCCAGTACCTTGCGACCGTCGGCCCTCTTGCTGATAAGGTTGATGATACCGCCGGCCGAGCCTCGGCCATAGAGGGCGCCGGCCGGCCCCTTTACCACTTCCACCCGCTCTATGTTGGCCAGGCTGCGAAAGGTCTGAAAGCCGCCATCGTCGCGCAGGCCGTCACGATAGGTGTCGTTGAGGGCATCAAAGCCCCGGATCACGAACTGATCCCGGCTGCCCTCCCCCAGGGTGTTGTTGACCCCGGCTACGCCCTCCAGCGCATCCACCAGCCGAATGGCGCCCTTGTCCTGCATTTCGGCACTGGACACCACCGACACCGACTGGGGCACCTGCTGCCAGGGAAGGTCGGTTTTGGTACCGGAAGTGGGCGCGTACTCCGCATAGCTCTTGTACAGCTCGGCTTCCACCAGAACATCGTCCAGAGTAAAAACTGCATCGGCCTGGGCCAGCATTGGCAGGCCGCAGGCCAATGCCACGGAAAGAGCAAGGGGGTGAGGTTTGGGTAGCATGGTGTTAAGTCCGTTTCAACATTCAAAACCTAAAGAAAGGCGCGAATGAGAACAAATATCATAAAATTGATCAAGTAGTTTTGATTTCCAGGTGAATCTTCAATCTGAATTCGGGTGTATAAGCTGCAGCTTGGGCGTGGTCGGTCTGCTACCCAGGGCAGATCGGCGTCAGCCCAACCTGCGTAAGCCCGGGAAGTTTCCGTCGACACACACAAAAAAGCACCGCCCCATGACAGGTTGGTGCTTGTATTCAGCCATAGTCGGGTACCGGCTCAGCCGGCGACGAGTACGCCCCGAGCCAGCCAGCCGGTGTAACAAACGTACACCGCCAGCAGCAGGGCGCCTTCATAACGATTGACGCGCCCCTGACGGCCCCCGAAGCCGTAGCCCAGCACAAACAACGACAGGGTCAGGCCCCCCATCACCATGAAGTCACGGCTGATCACCTCGGACGCCACCTCCATCGGATGGATAATGCCCGCCAGGCCTACTACCGCCAGGGTGTTGAACAGGTTGGAACCGATGACGTTGCCGATGGCCAGATCGTGCTGATTCTTGCGAATGGCGGCAATGGACGACGCCAGCTCCGGCAGCGAGGTGCCGATGGCCACTATGGTCAGGCCGATGATCAGGTCGCTCACCCCAAAAGAGTGAGCGATATTCACCGCGCCCCATACCAGGATACGAGAGCTGACAATCAGCAGCAGCAAGCCGGCCAGCAGCCAGAAGATAGCCTGTTTCAGGCTCATCAGGTTATCATTCAGCTCCTTTACCTCCTCACCGGTCATGCTGTCGTTGCCGTTACTCATGCCCTGCTTGATGCTCCAGCCCATCAGCAACACAAAGACGCCGAGCAGCATACCGGCATCCAGCCGGGTAATAGTGCCATTCCACACCAGCGCCAACGACAGCAGAGTGATCAGCAGCAGTATCGGCAACTCTTTGCGCAGCACCTGGGAATGCACCAAAATCGGGCTGATCAGGGCGGTAACACCAAGAATAAGGCCGATATTGGCGATGTTGGAGCCATAACCGTTACCCAGAGCCAGGCCCGGATTGCCTTCCAGCGCAGAGATAATCGACACCACGATTTCCGGCGCCGAGGTGCCGAAACCGACAATCACCATACCAATCAGCAAGGGCGGCATGCCCGCATATCTGGCCGTGGCCGAGGCGCCGTCTACAAAGCGGTCGGCACTCCACACCAGTACGGCAAGGCCGAGAACAATGGCGGCAACAGACATCAGCATGAGACACCTCCCGCCGGAGCAAAGCAGGTGGTGACCAGGGTTTTAACAGCAGTGGGTAGCATAAAGACTCTTCAGGGCGGGATCTTGAATACCAGAGAAAGACCCAGATCCCGCCCGGAAATAGGTCTGACTCAGGTCTCATCAATCCAACAGGACACCACCACCATAAGCCTTCGGCTTAGAGATTGTTGACGATGGTTTCGGCCGGCGCCGAACGATTACTCCCCCAAGAGGCGCATATTGTGACAGCTTGCCGCAGCCAAGAAAAGGTCCTTCAGGTCGGTATATATGAAGACGGCGGCTTGGATCGGTCCAATAAACTGGATCCTACGGCCGCCATGTCCCTCACTCTTCACCACTCAGGTCCTACATACTCGGAAAGGCGAAGTCCGAGGCCTGATGGCTGGCGCGTTCGGGCCAGCGCTGGGTGATGGTCTTGCGGCGGGTATAGAAGCGTACCGAGTCGGGTCCGTAGGCGGACAGATCACCGAACAACGAGCGTTTCCAGCCGCCGAAACTGTGGTAGGAAACCGGTACCGGCAGCGGCACATTGATGCCGACCATGCCCACTTCGATTTCATCGCCAAACAACCGGGCGGCCTCACCGTCGCGGGTGAAAATGCAGGTGCCGTTGCCGTATTCGTGGCCGTTGATAAGCTCGATAGCGGCTTCCAGGCTGTTGACCCGAACCACGCACAGCACGGGGCCGAAGATCTCTTCCCGGTAGATACTCATCTCCGGGGTGACCCGGTCAAACAGGCAGCCACCGAGGAAGTAGCCCCCTTCATGGCCGGGAACCGTCAGGCCCCGGCCGTCGACGGTGAGCGCCGCCCCCTGCTCTAGCCCGGCGCCGATGTAGCCTTCTATTTTGATCAGATGCTCACGACTGATCACCGGGCCCATGTCCTGGCCGCTTTGGGTGCCGGGGCCGACTTTCAGGGCGCGGATCTGAGGCTCCAGCCTGGCGATCAGCGCATCGGCCACCGCATCGCCCACGCACACCACCACCGAAATGGCCATGCAGCGTTCACCACAAGACCCATAGGCGGCGCCCATCAGGGCACTCACGGCGTTGTCCAGATCCGCATCGGGCATCAGCACCGCATGATTCTTGGCGCCCCCCAGTGCCTGCACCCGTTTGCCGTTGGCGGTGCCCTGGGCATAGATGTATTCCGCTACCGGGGTGGAGCCGACAAAGCTGATGGCCTTGACATCCTTGTGGGCCAGCAAGGCATCGACCACCGTCTTGTTGCCGTGCACCACGCCAATCACCCCCTTGGGCAGACCGGCCTCTTCCAGCAGTTGGGCAATCAGCAACGAAGAGCCGGGATCTTTTTCCGACGGCTTGAGAATAAAGCAGTTACCGCAGGCGATGGCCATGGGCAGCATCCACAGCGGCACCATGGCCGGAAAGTTGAACGGCGTGATGCCGGCCACCACGCCCAGCGGCTGAAAGTCGGACCAGGCATCGATACTGGGGCCCACATTACGGGTGTAGTCGCCTTTCAGCAGCTCGGGCACGCCACAGGCGTATTCCACGTTTTCGATGCCCCGCTGCAGCTCACCCCGGGCGTCTTCCAGCGTCTTGCCGTGCTCTTCGCTGATCAGGGCGCAGATATCATCGGCCCGCTCTTCCAGCAACTGCTTGAAGCGGAACATCACCCGCGCCCGCTTGGCCGGCGGCGTATCGCGCCAGGCCGGAAACGCCGCCCTGGCAACGGCCACCGCTTCGGCCACCAGGCTTTGGTCGCCCATGCAAAGCTGGCGGCACACCTGGCCGGTGGACGGGTTATACACGTCCAGGGTAGGGGTACTGTGGTGGCGTTCGCCATTGATCAGGTGAGGAATGGTGTTCATCTTGTGGTCCTTTTGCTTGTTATGCGAATAGATTGAAACGAGCAGGATGTTGCACCCCTGCTCGAAAATGACTCCAGTAGGCGCCCATTTATGCGGCGCAAATCTGCAGGCAATTCGGTGCCTGCAGGTATAGCGTCATGTGTCGTTGGTACTGCCTTGCGCGGCAAGGCCTGCCAGCCAATGCGGCTGCTACATCGGGCTATCTCCGGCGTCATATTCAAACCTGAGCCTTGAGGGTGCCGTGCACGGCGTTGAACAGCTGCTCCAGCTCGTCCGGGGTGGAAATGAAGGGGGGGCCAAACTGCAGGGTATCGCCGCCAAAACGCACATAGTAGCCCTGCTGCCACAGGCTGAGTGCCAGCTCCATCGGGCGACGAGCCGGCTCCCCCGGACAGGGCGCCAGTTGCACCGCGCCGGCCAGGCCACAGTTACGGATGTCCACCACATGAGGCAGCCCTTTCAGACGGTGGATCTGTTCCTCGAACACCGGCATCAGGCCGCGTACCCGGCCCGGCATGTCTTCATCAATGAGCACATCGAGCGAGGCCATGGCGGCGGCGCAGGCCACCGGATGCCCTGAATAGGTATAGCCGTGCGGAAATTCCACCATATAATCGGGGCCTGGCTGATCCATGAAGGCCTGATAGATATGATCCTTGGCGATCACCGCCCCCATGGGGATGATCCCGTTGGTGAGCTGTTTGGCCAGGTTCATGATGTCGGGCACCACGCCAAACGCCTCGGCACCGAACATGGCGCCCATACGCCCGAAGCCGGTGATCACCTCGTCGAAAATCAGCAGAATATCGTGCCGGTCGCACAACTCGCGCAACCGTTGCAGGTAACCCACCGGTGGCACTATCACCCCGGCAGATCCCGCCATTGGCTCGACAATCACGGCGGCGATGTTGGAGGCATCGTGCAGCTCAATCAGCTGCAGCAGATGATCCGCCAGCCCGGCGCCATGCTCGGGCTGCCCCTTGCTGAAGGCGTTTTCGGTCAGCAGGGTATGAGGCAGGTGATCCGCATCCATCAATTGGCCATAGTGCTTGCGGTTGCCACCTATGCCCCCCAGGCTGGTGCCGCCCATGTTGACCCCGTGGTAGCCCCGGGCCCGACCGATCAGCCTGGTTTTTTCCGGCTTGCCCCTGGCACGCCAGTAGGCGCGGGCCATTTTCAGCGCCGTGTCCGCGCATTCGGAGCCGGAGTTGGTGAAGAACACCCGATTAAGATCCGCCGGTGCCAGCCTGGCCAGTCGCTCGGCCAGCTCGAAGGCCAGCGGATGCCCCACCTGAAAACCCGGGGCATAATCCAGGGTACTCAGCTGATGGGTGATGGCCTCGTTGATTTTGGGGTGTTTATGGCCCAACCCGGTACACCAGAGGCCCGAGAGGCTGTCAAACAGCTTGTTGCCCCGGGTGTCGGTAAACCAGGCCCCCTCGGCCCCGGCAATCAGTCGGGGGGCGGACTTGAAGGCCCGGTTGCCGGAAAACGGCATCCAGAAGGCATCCAGATTCAACTGCCGGGCCCTGGCCTCGGCGGTGGATGATAAGTCAATCATGCTGTTCATCACGGCTCCCTGTATCCCTGTTACATGCCAGCGCCTCATGGACGCCACGCGATAACCGGATAATGCAATCTGTTACCAAAAGGTTAAATGTAAACTTTGTGAACTTCAGTTCAGTATTTACTTAACTTTCATTCGCCGCTATAAACGTCGCTCAACATTGAGCAGCTCGATGCTGCCGTGTCGCCGCCACTTTAGCCGGCAGGCTTGCAGCGCAAGGCAATACAGACGACACAGCATGCTCAGATTATGGCGCCATGCCGGCAGGCACCGGGTCGCATGAAGGATTGCGCCACATAAATGGGCGCCTACGGGGTTGAGGCATGAGCAGAGACTCGGGGTGACGTCGCAGGCAATGAGAGACACAAGGAGAAACCATGGAGCAAGCAAGGCAGCCGCTGCTGAATCAGGTCAGTGATTTCGAGCTGAAACTGTTGAAGGTATTTCGTACCGTGGCGGCCTGCGGCGGCTTTTCGGCGGCGGAAGTGAGCCTGGGCATCAGTCGGGCGGCGATCAGCATGCAGATGGCGGATCTGGAAAGCCGGCTGGGGTTCAAGCTGTGTCAGCGCGGTCGGGCCGGTTTTGCCCTCACCGACGAAGGGCGACGGGTACTGGAAGCCAGCGATCGGCTGGTGGGCGCCATCGACCACTTCAAGGCCGAAATCAACGATCTGCACCGGCACCTGCGCGGCACCCTGGCCATCGGCATTACCGATAACCTGGTCAGCCACCCGGGTATGAAAATCACCCACGGCCTGGCCGCGCTCAAGGCCCGGGGGCCGGAGGTGAAGATCAACATTCACATGCAGCCGTCGGATGATATCGAAATCGGTGTGCTCGACGGCCGGCTCAATATCGGCGTGGTGCCCCGGGTGCGCGAGCTGCCGGGGCTGGATTATCTGCCACTCTATGAAGAAAGCTCCAGCCTCTATTGCGCCACCGGACACTCGCTATTTTATGCGAGCGACAAAACCATAACACTGACCGACCACGAGGTAGTGGTGCCCAGCTTCGCCCAGCCCGCCGAAGCGCAGGCGCTGTATCACCGTCATCCGCAGGGCGCGCAGGCCAATGATAGAGAAGGCATCATGTTTCTGCTGCTCACCGGCTGTTATCTCGGCTACCTGCCGGATCACTACGCCCGCCCCTGGGTGGAGCGCGGCCGAGTGCGGGCCTTGCAGCCGGACAATGCCGGCTTCACTACCCGTTTTTGTGCCATCACCGCCCGTAGCCGCAGAGCCAATCTGGTGCTGGACACCTTTATGGATACACTATCGCCGTCCTCCTCTTCCGGCTAAGTCGCTTCTTCAAGCGCAGCCGGCTGCCTTTGCCGCCGCTGGATGCGGGAGGCCAGCAGGGAGTCGAACAGCATCTGCAGAAAGTGAAACAGAATGCAACTGACCACCGCCGCCCCGCTGCTGGAACCCAGCCCCACCAGCACGCTCACCGCCACCGGCATGGTTTTCTGGGACGTGGTAAACATCAGCGCCCGCCGCTCCGCCAGCGCCAGCCGCAACAGGCGGCCGCCCAGCACACACAGCAGTAACAGGGTCGCATGCAACAACACAGACCAGACCGATAGCTCGAGCAAGGCACCGGCCGAGAGCTGATACAGCGCCTGCCCGCTGGCCGACAGGGTAACCCAGGAAGTCACAATCACGCTCAGGGTCGATACCTGCCCCAACCAGAACAGGCCTCCCAGTGCCGGGCGCCACTGTCGCAACAGCATGCCGACGATAAAGGGCAGCAACACTATCTTGAGCAGGGTCACCAGCATGGGCCAGGGCGAAAGAGCCAGCTCTCCCCCCACCAGCAGGCTGAGCATGAAGGGAATGGTGACGATACCGAGGAAGTTCAGCCCCAGGGTCATGAACAGCGACCAGCCGGCCTTGCCCCCGGTGATGCGGGTCAGCACCACGCAGGACGACAGGGTCGGCGGCACCATCGACATCACCAGCGGCCCCAGACGCAGGCTCTCGTCCAGCCCGCCGAAGGCATACACCAGCCAGCCCAACAGCGGCGACAGCAACAGGCTTATCAGCGCACCGCTCAACAGGGTGCGGCCAAAGCCCGGCTCCGGCCGCAACTGCCGCAGCGACGTCTGCAGACCGTTCATCAGGAAGATCAGCGCCACCAGCCAGGGCAAGAGCCCCAGCTGGTTCAGCCAGATGCCGGGGGCCGGCAACAGCAGGGCGGCGCCGAACGCCAGACACAGCCCCAGTGGGAATAACCAGACGATGATGCGGCTCCTTTATTCGCCGAGGAGAACCCGAGCTTCGCCGATACCGGGGAAGATCACTTCCACCTCGGTACCCGGCTCGACGAAGATCATGCCGGTCCAGGTGCCGGCGGTGATCAAATCTCCCTCCTGCAGGCCACCGTTGCGCGCCACCAGATGATTGACCGCTTCCGTCAGGATCAGGGTGGGATCAGCCAACGGATGACCACCCACCTTGTTGGCCTGCTCGACGCCGTTGAAGCGCAGTATCACCGGCTGCTTGCCAAGCTCTATGTTCTGCCAGTCGGTCACACCGCTGCCCACCACCAGGGCGCCGTTGATCTGGTTATCGGCCAGCCGCCACAGCTCGCCGGCCTGCTGCCAGTCCTGCAACCGCGTATCCACCAGCTCTATGGTCACGCACAGCTCGCCGATGGCGTCTTTGACTTCCTGCTCCGTATACAAGACGGCCCGGGAGGACAGCGAGCGGCCCAAACGAAACGCCAGCTCGCCCTCGATGCCGATCATGTGAAAGACGCCGGTGTCGACCAGGGCACCGCTGTCATGCACCCGCTGGGGAGGAATGGGCGCGCTGTAGGGGGCAACTCCCGGCCGGGGCGCCCCCACTTTCCAGCTGGAGGTACGCAGCCCCTGTTCGAGCCAGAGCTTGCGGGCCAGCCCGTCCTGAATGGCATAGGCCTCGGCTACCGTCTGCGGTGCGCAGCTTGCCGGCAGCGCCTCGAACTGTTCTGCCGCCTGATAGGCCCCGTGCAGCAGGGTCACGGCGTCGGTCACGCCGGTGTTTACTGAGGTCATTGACTGTTCTCCATCTGTTGAATGCTTTCCATGCAGTTATTGCCTGGCATCGAAGTTAGTTGTGGTTTCACCGGGCCATTGCCAGCCCGCCCCGGCGGCGGCTTCATACTCGGCCGCCAGTCTGAACAACAGTTCATCGTCACCGAAGTTACCCACCAGCTGAAAGCCGATGGGCAGCCCCTGCCCGGCTGGGGCCGACGGCAGATTGATGGCCGGGTGGCCGCAGGCATTGACCCAGCCGGTGTAGATGGCATGACCTCGGGGGCCGACTTGCCGGCCGTCGATTTCGGTAGGGTAGCCCTGCTCCGCCGGCCAGGGCAGCGCCGCCGCCGAAGGGGTCATGATCACGTCCACCTGATCGAAGGCGGCACTCACCAGGCGGCGAAAAGCATCGATATCATCAATGGCATTGAGGTAGCTCGCCGCCGCTATGTCGCGGCCCCGGGCCGCCTGGGCGCGGAATTTCTCCGCCGCCACCGGCTCGGCCTCGGGATAGCGCTCGAACAGCGCCGCCACCGCCACCGCGCCCAGCATGGGCCAGAAACCGTCGACAAAGTCCAGGCTGAACGGCAACTCGCCTTCCGTTACCTCGTGCCCCCGGCCGCGCAGCACGGCGGCGGCACCGGCGACACTGGCGGCAATGTGCGGGTCCAGCGGATGGTCGCCGAAGCGAGGCACATACAAAATACGCAACCGTTCCGGCCCTATGGTGCAGTCGACCCGGCCCTGAGCGACCCGCAGCGACTTGCGATCCCGCGCATCCTCCCCCGCCATGATGTTGAACAGGGTGGCGGTATCGGCCACCGAGCGGCCGATGGGACCGATGACTTCGAAGTCCAGCATCACCTGGGGCAGGCTGTTGACCCGGGCCACGGCGCCGATGGAGGGTTTGAACCCCACCAGGCCGGTGTGGGACGCCGGCCGGCGGATGGAGCCGCCGCCGTCGGTCCCGATGGCCAGCGGCGCAAAACCGGCGGCCACCGAAGCCACACCGCCGCCGCTGGAGCCGCCCGGAGTCAGGGCGGTATTCCAGGGATTGCGGGTTACCCCGAACAGCGGATTGTCGGTATAGCCCTCCAGGGTGAACTCGGGCACATTGGTCTTGCCCAGGATCACCATGCCGGCCCGGCGACAACGAGCCACCGACAGTTCATCGGACTCGGCCGGCCGGTCGGCCAGGGCCTTGTTGCCCCAGGTCGTGGCCAGACCGGCCACGTTGAGGTTGTCTTTTATGGTCACCGGCACCCCGTCGAGCGGGCTCAGCGGGCGGCCTTGTTGCCAGCGTCGGGTGCTGGCCTCGGCCGCCGCTTCGGCCTCGGGGTTGGAGGCAATCAGCGCATTGAGTTCGGGGTTGAGCGCTCGAATGCGTGCATCGCAGTCCTGCCACACCGCCAGCGGGGTCAGGGTGCCGGCGGCAAAGGCCGCCGCCAGTTCGCCGGCGCCCAGGCGCCAGCCGGACTTCATCAGCTCATCATGTTGGGCAGCCATAGGGCAATCTCCGGAAAGGCCATCAGTGACAGGGTAAACAGCATCATGATCAACATGAACGGCAACACGCCCCACATGACATCCTGAATATTGCCGCCGTCTTTACGCACACTCTGCACCACGAACAGGTTCATGCCTACCGGCGGGGTGATCAACGCCAGCTCGCACATCAGTACCACAAACACACCGTACCAGATGGGGTCCACGCCCAGGGCGGTGACGATCGGATAGGTGATGGGAATGGTCAGCACCTGCATCGACAGCACGTCCATGAACATGCCCAATGCCAGGTAGAACAGGATCAGTACCAGCAGCAGGCCGGTGGTGCTCAGCCCGAACGAGGTCACCCAGTCGGTCAGTTCGTCCACCACCCCGGTGAGGCTGATGGTCAGGTTGAGCACGAAAGCCGCGGTAATGATCAGCAATATCATGCCGGTGATGCGGGCGGTCTGGATGAAGCTTTCCTGCAGAAACTTCATGTTCAGGCGGCCGGCGCGCCAGGAGAAGAACAGCGCTGTCATCACACCAAGTGCCGCCGATTCGGTGGCGGTGGCGATGCCCATGTAGATACTGCCCATGACGATGCCGAACACCACCGCGGGCGGGATCAGAAAGCGGGACATGCGCAGCTTTTCACGCAGGGTAATCACCTCTTCGCGCTTGCCGCCCCTGCCCATGTTGGAAATACCGATATAGACCATGAACGACAGGCTGAGCAGAATGCCGGGGATCAGGCCGGCCATGAACAGCTTGCCGATGGAATTGCTGGTCAGGGAACCGTAGATCAGCATGTTGACGCTGGGTGGGATCAGAATGCCCAGGGTGCCGCCCGCCGCCAGGCTGCCCAGCGACTGGCGCATGGAATACTGACGTTCGTTGAGTGAGGGTAACGCCACGGTACCGATGGTGGCGGCGGTGGCAACCGAGGAGCCGGATGTAGCGGCAAACAGGGCACAGGAGCCGATGTTGGTGTGCAGCAGGCCACCGGGCAGGCGCCCCAGCCAGGCCGCCATCGCCAGATACATCTTGTCGGCGATACCGCTGCGCAGCAGCAGTTCGCCCAGCATGATGAACAGCGGAATGGCGGTAAGAATCGCCTCGTTGTGCACGCTCCAGACCACGGAGCCGATGGAGTCTACGAACGGCATGCCGAACACCATGACCCCGCCAATCACCCCGATCAAGGCCATGCTGACGGCGATGGGCATGCCCAGCAGCAAGAGCCCCAGCATGGCGAAAAAGCCGACAAATACCACGGATAAACTCATAGGGTTCCCTCCCTGACCGGCTGCCCGGAGACACTAGCGGATAGCGATACTTCTTCGACGGTGCCGCTTGCCTGTTGACGGTGTTTGAAATCTTCCAGTTCTTCTTTCAGTTCTTCACTGACGCCCTTGGGATGAAACTCTTCATTGAGTTGAGCGCTGCGGCCGCTGAGCAACAACCAGGTTGCCCGCAGGCCATAGATGGTTGCGGTAAATGCAAACACGGTCAAACCGGCCAGCCAGACGCCCTGAGGGTACTTGAGCGGTGTGGCCCAGGGAGTTTGTGCCGTGCTGCCGTAATCCAGGGTTTCCAGCACGATTTGCAGGCAGACCCAGAACAGAAACAGGCCGAACAAGGCCATCAAGGTGGCCGACAGCCAGTTGAACAGGGTCTGTAATGATTTGGGGAACTTCTCGTGAAAGATGTCGATGCGCATATGGGCACGACCCAACAGCGCCAGGGTAAAGGACAGGGTGGCTCCCGCCGCCAGGGCGTAACCGCCCAGCTCATCCACCCCCTGCAACGACACGTTGAAAAACTTGCGTAACAGGGTTTCGGTCACCACCAGCACAGACAACAGGAGGAAAATTCCCCCAAACACCATGCTGGCCATATATTCAATTCGTTTCATCAGATACCTCCTTGTCGCCGCATGAACAGCGGGGGCTAGGCCCCCGCTTGAATGCAGCATTACATGCCGGCAATGGCGCCGACATCGCGCTTCCAGTCGCTGGCGCATTCGGGGTTGGTCTTGTTACAGACTTCCGCCCAGGTCGGGAAAGACACTTCTTTCACCGTATTGGCGACAATGCTCAGATCCTGCTCGGTCACCGGCACCTCGACCAGGTCGAACTTGTTGCCGGTAGTGCAGGGCGCGCCGCCCACGTTGCAGCGTCCGGCATCCTCGAACAGCTCCTCGGAATAAGCCCAGATTTCATCAATCAGCCCGTCGAAGGCGGTCTGCAGCGTCACCTGCTGATCCGGCGTCAGCTTGTTCCAGGCCTTGAGGTTGATACCGTAGCCATTGAGCGCCATCTGGAAGCCCAGCGGCAGCACGTGGGTGGTCACCTCGGGCCAGCCGGCGGAGTTGGCCGAGCTGGGGCCGGTAATGGCGCACTCAATCACGCCCAGCGCCAGACTCTGGTGTACGTCGCCGAAACCGATGGGCACCGGAATACCGCCCACCGACTCGACAAACTGGGCCAGGTTCTGGTCATAGACCCGTACCTTCAGGCCTTTCACATCACTCAGGCTCTCAATCGGATGGTTACAGAACATCACCTGGGGGCCGAAGGGCCAGACACCCAGCAGCTTGGTGTTGAAACGTTCCTGCAGCCGCTTGTCTACCGTCTCCTTGTAGGCGTCGGCCACCTGGCGGCCCTGAGCAAAATCCGGGCTCAGCCCCACCAGATCCAGGCCGAGGATGGTCGGCTCGTCGCGGGAGATCTGCGACATGCGCAGCGACACCAGATCGAACATGCCCGACTTGAGCACCCGTAGCTGCTCCACGTCCTTGATACCCGTGGTGTCCAGCGGCTTATAGTTCACCTTGAGCGGCAGGCCGGTTTTTTCGGCCAGGGTTTCGAAGAACGGCTGTTCCTTGTTTTTCTGAATCAGCCCGGTGGCCAGCGGCTGGCCGATCACCTTCAGCTTGATGGTGTCTTCCGCCATGGCGGGGCTGGCCGACACGGCGGCACAGACCAGTGCAGAGAGCAGCAGTTTTTTCATCTTGGAACTCCTTCCTTGAACACAAAGATAATGTGCGCATCATGCGCAGCATGGCGACGGCGGGGCACCACCGACGCCCGTTATCAGGCGCCGGTGTCGGACAGATAGGCCATCGCCGCCTGTACACCCCCGCTCCGATGCGGTACCCCGGCACAGGCCAGGCCCATCTCGACCCCGGCCAGGGTGCCGAGCAGGGTCAAATCGTTGATGTCGCCCAGGTGGCCGATGCGGAACACCCGTCCCTTGAGCTTGCCCAGACCCGCCCCCAGCGACATGTCAAAGCGCTCCAGAATCACCTTGCGCAATCGATCCGCGTCCTGCCCCTCGGGCAGCAGCACGGTGGTCAGTACCGGGCTGTGCTCAGCCTCGTTGAGGCACAGCACTTCCAGCCCCCAGGCTCGCACCGCACGACGAGTAGCCTCTGCGTGGCGCTGGTGGCGGGAAAATACCTGCTCCAGCCCTTCTTCTTCCAGCATGCCGATGGCTTCCTTCAGGCCGTACAGCAGGTTGGTGGCGGGGGTATAGGGAAAATAACCGGTGGCATTGCCGGTCAGCATCGGCTGCCAGTCCCAGTAGGATTTGGGCAGTGTGGACAGCTCCGCAGCCCTGAGCGCCTTGTCGCTCAAGGCATTGAAGCTGATCCCCGGCGGCAGCATCAGGCCTTTCTGGGAGCCGGACACGGTGACGTCCACGCCCCATTCGTCGTGGCGGTAATCGGCGGAAGCCAGCCCGGAGATGGTGTCGACCATAAACAGCGCCGGATGCCGAGTGCTGTCGATGGCCCGGCGCACCTCGGCAATCCGGCTGGTGACCCCGGTGGAGGTTTCGTTATGCACCACACACACCGCCTTGATGCTGTGCCCGGTATCGGCCTGCAGATGGGTCGCAATGGCCTGCGGATCGGCACCGTGGCGCCAGTCACCGGGGATGAATTCCACCTCCAGCCCCAGCTTGGTGGCCAGTTCGTGCCACAGGGTGGCGAACTGACCGGTTTCGCACATCAGCACCTTGTCGCCGGCGCTCAGGGTGTTGACCAGCGCCGCCTCCCAGGCACCGGTGCCCGAGGCCGGGTAAATCACCACCGGGCTTTCGGTCTTGAAGATGCGCTTGATGCCGGCCAGCACTTCCTTGCCCAGCTCGGCAAACTCCGGCCCCCGATGATCGATGGTCGGATAATCCATGGCGCGCAGAATGCGGTCCGGCACCGGTGACGGGCCGGGGATCTGCAGAAAATGACGACCACTTTTATATGACATGACTCACTCCTTTGATGGACTTGCTGTAATGGGGAAATCCCCCTTTCTTGATAACTTCAGCCTTGCTTACGTCATCCTTGCTTGCGTCAGCCGGGCGCTGTCTTGTCTGCCTCGGCTCTGGGTAATTCGAGTCTGGCCAGGCCGCAGGCCTGGTTAACCGCGCAGGCCATGCCGTCGAGCAACGGCACCGATACCCGGCTCTGCAGGCGACGGTGCAAACCGGCCACCACGGCGCCGACCAGAATCACGCACTCGGCGCCGTCGGCCACCAGCCGGTTGCTGGCCTCGACAAGAGATAATTCAAACTGTTCCGGTGCCGCATGCACCGCGGGGGCACCGGCGGCAATGGCCTCGATGCCGGCCAGGCGGGCGGCCAGACCGTGTCGTTCCACCAGCTCCCGATACAGCGGCACCGTTTGTGGCCCCATCACCACCAGGCCGTAGCGGCCACCGACCAGGCAGGCGGTGAGCAGGCTTGCTTCCAGCAGGCCGACCACCGGCACAGTCAGCGACTCGCGTAGGGCCCACAGGCCGGTGTCCAGTGATACCCCTACTACCACGGCGTCACACCCTTCTGCATGGTCTGCCACATGGGCTTCGACCGCCTCGATACAGGCATGCTCGGCGATGGCGCAATCGCGACGCGTCTGAATTACCGCCGCGCCAAAGGTGCCGGTGGCGGTGCTCAGTTGCCAGTCGGCCGGCAGCGACAGCCGGGCTTCGATCGCCAACTTTTCGGTGATGTTCTGGCTGGTGTTGGCGTTGACGAGCAGCAGTCGCATGGGCTTATCCTCTGACCCTGGGTTTGGCCATGTCCGGCTTGCCGCAGGGCAGAAAACGCCCCTGCCCGGCCCGGCCCAGCACGGCGCCGTCATTCCAGACCAGCTCGCCGCGGCTCAGGGTCATCACCGGCCAGCCGGTGACGGTGCGACCTTCATAGGGGGTGTAGTCCACGTCGTGATGCAGCATTTCGTTGCGAATGGTGACTTCCCGTTTTGGATCCCAAATGGCGATATCGGCATCGGCGCCGATGGCGATGGTGCCCTTGCGCGGATACAGGCCGTACAGCTTGGCCGGGTTGGTGGAGGTAAGCTCGACAAACTTGTTGAGGCTGATACGGCCGGTGTTGACCCCTTCCGAGAACAGCAGCGGCAGCCGGGTTTCCAGGCCGGGAATGCCATTGGGGATATAGGGAAAGTCCACTTCTTCGCCGTTCGGCTTCTTGCCCTGCGGGTCTTCGTAACGAAACGGCGCATGATCCGAGGAGAAAATGGTGAACAGACCGTCGTTCAGGCCATCCCATATCACCTGCTGATTGGACTGGTCCCGTGGCGGCGGGCTGCATACGCACTTGGCACCTTCGTAGCCATCCAGTCCCAGATCTTCGGCGGTAAGAAACAGGTACTGGGGGCAGGTTTCCGCATAGATGCTGATGCCGTGGCTTCGTGCCCAGCGAATTTGCTCCACCGCCTCGGCACCGGACACATGCACCACCAGAATGGGCACATCCACCAGCTCCGACAGGGCGATGGCCCTGTGGGTCGCCTCCCGCTCCACCAGCATGGGGCGGGAGGCCGCATGATATTTGGGGGCGGTGTGACCGGCGTCGAGCAGGCGCTTGGTCAGCCAGCCGATGCAGTCGGCGTTTTCCGCATGGATCATCGCCATGGCGCCTTCGGCCCGGGCCAGCGCCAGCACGTCGAGGATCTGGCCATCGTTGAGCTTGAGATCGTCATAGGTCATGTAAATCTTGAAGGAAGTGCAGCCCTGGCGGATCAGCGCCGGCAGCTCTTCCTTGAGTACGGTTTCGGTGGGGTCGGTAACAATCAGGTGAAAGGCATAGTCGACCACCGCCTTGCCCTCGGCGCGGCGGTGATAATCCTCTACCGCCGCCTTGAGCGACTGGCCTTTTTCCTGGGCGGCAAAGGGCATCACGGTCGTGGTGCCGCCACAGGCGGCGGAGCGGGTGCCGGTATAAAAGTCATCGGCCATGCGCAGCCCTTCCGGCATGGGTTGGTCCAGGTGGCAGTGGGCATCCACCCCACCCGGCAACAGCCAGAGACCCCTGGCATCGATTTCCCGTTTTCCCGGGCCTATGTTCTCGCCCATGGCCACGATGCGGCCGTCTTTTATGGCCAGATCACAGTCGGTGATGTCGGCGGCGGTCGCGATGCGACCATTGCGGATAACCAGATCGAATTCAGACATATCCCTTCCTCGTTTGCCGTTTGCCTGCCCACTGCCGGAGCAGGCAATATTGAATATATAATTATATATTCGTAATTAAGCACTCGATGGGTGCTTATTCAATCGAAATGAGGGGATAACGTGATCTGAATCACCTTAAATGTAAAATAAAGGTTAACGAGACGACATGCCCTTTGAGGACGATATGATGCGGAGATGTTTGGAAAGGAAATAAACAATAGCAAAAGCGCGCTAATACCGACTCTGCAGACGCCACTCCGCATGAGGATTCGCGCCAACTAAAACGGCGCCGATGAGGCGGACATCGGAGGTGGTTTTGTAGCCGGCGGTGACCCGCCGTGACTCGGAAAAGTGGGGTAATACAGGTTGACGCTAGGATGGCGGCCGGCCGGATAAGCGGTCAGCCGACCTTTTTTTGCTGCTCCAGCTCTTTGACCACGGTTTCCCCGGTGTGCATCACATGCTCGGCCAGAATACGGCCGGCTCTGTCACCATCACGCGCCAGCAGAGCCTCGAGCAGGGCTTTGTGCTCGTCGACGGATTCATCCCAGCGATGTTGCATACCGATGGCCAGGTAGCGCCCGCGGCTGACCCTGTTCATCAGCTGATGGTGCAGATGCGTCAGACTCTCGTTGTTCGCCAGCTCGATGATCAGGCGGTGAATATGCTGGTTGATTTCGAAATATTCATGACGATTCTGGGCCTGATGGTGACGTTCCAGCTTTTCCTGCAACTGACTCAGCCGGGCAAGATCGCCCTCGCTGGCCTTGATGGCGGTCAGCTCGGCGGCTCGTCGTTCCAGGGTGCTGATGATCTCGAAATGCTCGCGAATTTCCTCGGCCGTGATGGTGGCCACCCAGGCGCCCCGGTTAGGCTCTATGGTGACCATGCCTTCGGAGTGGAGTACTTTCAGCGCTTCGCGCAGGGGCGTACGAGAAATATCAAGCCGTTGACACAACTCGGGCTCGTTGATGCGCTGGCCTTCTTTCAACTCGCCTTCGATGATCATGGTACGTACACAATCGGCCACTTCCTCGTGCAGCGAGCGACGACGCAGAGAATTTCTACCGTAACTATTAATAGGTGTAACCACAGTGCCCGCCTTTTTATTGTTTGTGTGCGGCTTACAACTTGTCAGCCGGGCAGCATAATACCTGCTGCGTGAAAGCGCCATCTTCGGCCGTGACCAGCGTGATCCCGATCGCGCCACGGCCTCAGGCGCAAAGCCCCGGTGTACCGGGGCTTTAAATTATATAATATATAATTATGGCTTAATTGAGAAAATACTGCCCCAGTTTTTAATTTTGCTTGGGTCGGCACCGGCCAGCAACATACCCTTCCAGATACCGGTAGAAATGGTGTCATAGATGGGAATACCGATTTCCTTCTCCAGTTCCGCCGCTACCCGGGCACCGCGAAGGTTGGTACAGAAGATGGTAATGGCCTGGCAGTCCTGGGTTCTGGCCACCTCGCGCACCATGTCGGCGAGGGTCTGCTCGCTCACCTCGGAATAGGAAAAGTTGCCCTTGTCGTTGAGATGACGCTCGGCCACGCATTCGTAACCGGAGCGGCCATAGTTTTCGACGATCTTCTGCTGCACATCATGCAGATAAGGCGTGACCAGGCCGAAACGCTTGACACCGGTCAGGTCGAACAGCTCGTTCAGCGCCAGCACCGAGGTGGTGGCCGGAATACCGGTTTCCCGGGTAATGGCGTCACACAGAATTTCGTCATCCTGAAAACCGCGCCAGCCCGACGAGGTGCCGCTCCAGGTAATGGACTGCATTCTGGCATCGGCCAGCAGCCGGGATGCCTCGAGGAAGGGCTCGTTGTCGAACTGGCTCAAGGCCTGCTCGGTCAGCGAAATCTCGGTCACCTTCAATCGGCCAAAGTGGGCACTGGTGTTATCGACGCCGTGCAGAATGTCGGCCGTAACCGGCTCCAGCGTAGTGTTGGAAGACGGGGTCAGAACACCTAACAAAGTACGATCAGTCATCTTTTTCTCCTTGGAAAAATCACGATTTTTCAGTTAACAATCAATAACCCAAAGCGTGTGGCAAGGCCGTTACCAGCCAGGGGAAGACCCAGCACAACAGCAGTACCAGGTATTGCAGAGCGATAAAGGGCCAGACGTAATGCAGCAGGCGAGACATGGGGATCTTGGCGATACCGCACATTACGAACAACAGCACCCCGACCGGCGGTGTCATCATGCCGATGACCAGGTTGAACACGAACAGAAAGCCGAAGTAGATCGGGTCTATGCCGTAGGCCATGGCGATAGGCGCAAACAGCGGCACCAGCATGATGTAGGCGGCATTCGACTCCAGAAACATGCCCACTATCAGCAGCATCACCATCACCATGGCGAGGAACACTTCCGGATTGCTGGTAAAGCCCTGGATGAACTCCGACAGCCGCAGCGGCAACAACTCTATGGTGAACAGAAAGGTGAGCGGCGTGGCAAAGGCGATCAGCGCACCGACTACCGCCGAGGTCAGGGCGGCACGAAACATGCACCCCGGCAGCTCGTTCCAACTCAGCTTGCGGGTCACCCACTTGCCGACGATAAAGGCATAAACCACGGCAATAGCCGCCCCTTCGGTGGCGGTGAAAACACCGCCGACGATACCGCCGATGACCACCACCGGCATCAGGATAATGGCCCCTGCCCGCCTGGCCTGGATCAGCAGATTCTGCCAGCTGAAGGGTTCACCGGTAGGCGCATAACCCTTGCGGTGCGCGATATAACTGGCCAGGCCCATCATACCGACCACCAACAGGATTCCGGGTACCACACCGGCCATGAAGAGACCGCCGACCGACACCGAAGACCCCGCCATCAGCGCATAGACGATCATGGCCGCGCTGGGCGGAATAATGGGCCCCAGGTTGGAGGCCGACGCCACCACCGCCGAGCCAAAGCCCACGTCATAATGCTTTTTCATTGCCGGCATCATGGTGGTGCCCAGCGCACTGGCCCCCGCTACCGCCGCACCGGTGACCGACGCCAGCCCCAGACCGGACAGCAGGGTCACATGCGCCAGTCCGCCCTTGACCCGCCCCACCACGGCGTTGGCGAAGTCGATGGTGCGCTGCATCACCTGACCGCCCACCATCAGCTCGCCCGCCAGCATGAACAGCGGAATCGCCATCAACGGAAAGGAGTTGACCGCGTGCATCATTCGCTGCGGCAGTACCGACAGCTCGATGCCGCTGTAAGCCAGGCCCCCCAGGGCTGCCAACCCGAGAGAAAAGGCCAGCGGCATGCCGAGCAAGGCCAGCACCAGAAACAGACCGATTGCCAGAGTGGTCATGATATGTCCTCCTCGTTATCCGGTTCCCGCCAGGTATCGGTGCCCTGCCAGGCCATAAACAGCAGATGCAGCAAGGCATGACCGCAGCTGAGCATCACCGGGAAATAGAACACCGAAGCGGTCACCGGCAGGGTCGGCATCAGCTCTTCCCAGGTGTCGATGGAAACCATCACCGCCTGGTAGCAGACCACCACCATCAGCACGCCACTGATCAACAACATGAGACGCGCCAGACGCTCCTGCCATTGAGCCGGCAGCCGGTTGGTCAGTACATCTATACCCACATGCACCCCCTGCTTGAGCCCGTGGGGAATGGCCAGGAAGATGGCCCAGACGAAGGCCAGCCGCGACCCTTCATCGGCCCAGTCGATAGACTCCGATAGCAGATAACGGCTGAACACCTGGGACGATACCAGCAGCACCATGGCTGCCATGGTGGCCTGGATCAGCAACATGGAGGCCATGTCCACTCTCAGCAGGCAACGTCGTACCGATGCTGCGAGGGATGAGCTTGCTTCCGGCCCGGCAAGCATATCGACATGCTCACTATGGCCGGTTTTCATGACTTGGCTCCTTCCAGTACCGCGTCAACCAGGCTGGCGCCGAGACGCTCTCTCAGCTCATCGACGATACCGGCGGTCTTGTCCTGCATGGCCTGATGCAGCTCGGGCGTAACCGCATTGAACTTCATGCCGGCGGCAATCAGCTCGTCCCGAGACTGGATGTCTTCTTCGGCCGCCTTGTCACGCTGCCAGGCAACGGCCTTGGTCATGGCGTCGCGCAGCACCTGCTGCTCGTCGTCGGACATGCGATCGAACTTTTTCTTGTTGGCCACCACCACGATAAAGTCGAAAAAATGGTTGGTATCGGTCAAATACTGCTGCACTTCGCCGAAGTTGTTCTTACGGATGATGCTGAAAGGGTTTTCCTGGCCGTCGATCACCTTCTGCTGCAGGGCCGAATACACCTCGTTGATGCCCATGGACACCGGGCTGGCCCCCAGGGCACGGAAGCTCTTCAGGTGGGTTTCATTCGGCTGCAGACGGATCTTGAGCCCGTCGAAGTCATCGATGGACTCGATGGGCCGTACGCTGTTGGTGATATGGCGGGCACCCAGTTCCATGAAGCCGAGGGCGATGAAGCCTTTTTCCGCCAGCTTTTCGTTGAGCAAATCCCCGACCTTGCCGTCAATCACCCGAAACGCGGTTGCCCTGTCTTTCAGCACAAACGGCAGGCTGATGGCTTCCAGCTCGGGCACGGTGCGTGACAGGAAAGACACCCCGATCCAGGTCATGCTCAGCACGCCGGAGCGCACCTGATCGACGTTTTCGGAGGCCCCGCCCAGCTGCATGGCCGGAAACAGCTGTACCTTGATGTCGTTATCGGTGACGGTTTCTACCTCCTGTTTGAACACTTCCATCGCCAGGCTGCTGGAATGGTCGGTGGCGAAGTTGCCGGCGACCCTGAGGGTATCGGCGAGAACCGGGCCGCTGGCCAGCGCCGTGCCCAGCATGAGCCCCAGCAGGCTTTTATGAAAACGCGTTCCAAAAGGTTGTATATTGCTATCCATGGCTTACTCCCTTGGCTTGTCGGTGTGGGTACCGCTAGATATTATTATGAATATATAATTATATAAACATAAAATTAACAAACCCCCTTCTCCTCTCTTATCCCAACCCGGCCAATAAAAACACAAACCACTGAATTAATTGCAAATAAAAATAAACCACCACCTTTTGAGACAATGTTCAAAAGTGAGACCCATGTTACATTTCCGCGCCTGACGCCGTTGATCAGGGTGATTTTCACCGTCCCCGCCCGAATAACGCTTCTTTATTGATCTGCATCAGTTAGTTTCTACACAGCACCTCGCGCAGGGAGCATCTTATGGAGCTGCGCAACATCGTTATCGCCTTGAGTTTTACTTTCGTCCTGTCGGCCCAGGCCGCCATCCTGCCGGTGGTGGACGCCGTATTGACCTCTCCGCCCATGGTACCGCCCCCGATTCAGCGGGATCACGCCGACAAAGTGGTGGTAAAGATGGAAGCCGTGGAAAAGGTGATGGAGATCGCCGATGGCGTGGAGTACATGTTCTGGACTTTTTTCGGCTCGGTGCCGGGTCAGTTTCTGCGAGTGCGCGAAGGTGACGGGGTGGAATTACGCCTTTCCAACCACCCCGGCTCCAAGATGCCCCACAACATCGACCTGCACCCGGTCACCGGGCCCGGTGGCGGCGCGGCGTCGTCCTTTACCGCCCCCGGCCATACCTCGGTGTTCAACTTCCAGGCGCTCAACCCCGGGCTCTATGTGTATCACTGCGCCACAGCGCCGGTGGGCATGCACATTGCCAACGGTTCGGGCTGCCTCCAAAAGACGTCAGCCTTCAAGCTCGGCAATGCGGGCCTGCAGCCGGGCAACTTCCGCTTCCAGCTCGGTAATTCGCGCCTGCAGTTCGGCCTTCTGCCGATCTGAATCGGCACTGGCCGGCGCGGCGGTTTCCTGAGGATAGTCGGTATCGCAAAACAGATGACCATAGCGAGAGTCCCGCTTGCCGGGCAGCCGGGGCAGTTTAACCACAAAGGGCCCCTTTTCGATCAGGCTTTGCAGGCAGGCATCCACCTGGGAGACATCACCGAACTGATGCAGACGAGGTGTACGGCTGCGCAGCTCGCCCGGCGTCTGGGGCCCGCGCAGCAGCAGCTCGCAGATGATGGCCAGCTCACCTGGGCCGAAATGCAACTCGCCGAATTCGGTATTGCAGAACCGGTGCTGATACTTGGCGGCGCGGGCGTTGAAACCGGCGATGTTATTGACCAGACGCCGGGCAATCAGGGTGTTGATCACCGACTGAACCTCTTCTTCATTGAGGCTCAATACCGGGTCCCGGTTGCTTTTCTGGTTGCAGGCATTGATCAGGGAGTTCAGGGTCAGGGGATACACTTCGGGCGTGGAAACCTGTTTTTCAATCAGACAGCCGATAACCCTTTGTTCCAGAAGAGAAAGCATTTCCATAAACAGACTCCTTTGTTGTGTATCCCAGCCTACCGGACAAACCACGAAACACCAACGAATACCGAGACTCAGGCCGCGATCGGCTCTACCTCCAGCGGCGGCAGGCCGTGGGCAGCCCGAGCCCGGTTACAGGCACCTTCTGCATCCTTGGCCTCGAACTGGCGACAGGGGCTCGGTCTGTTGGGGTAAATGCTGCAGGAAACACAGCCGCCCACGTCTCCTTCCAGCGCAATGCAACGGGGCTTTGTCTGATTAGTGCCCTGCATCGCCATTCTGGCCGGACTTACCGGCTCGGTCAGGGCTTCGGGCACCAGAAAATCACTGTGGATCTCTCCCCAGTAAAAAGAAACACGAAAAAAGGCGCAGCAGGCGCCACAGGTCAAACAGGGATTGCCACTACTCACAACGCCTTACCTCCTGGCAAAACTAAAAACAGTGACGAAAAAAGGGAATATGGGTGACGGAGCTGGCTCCGTGGTGCAGGCAATACAAGAAAGGATGGGCGTGTCAGACGAAGGTCTGTGACACGGCTTGTCGATGTCTTCTCCTCGGCAGAAACAATAGAAAGGCCGGCGCCATGGTGGGATAACCGCCGGCGATAAAGGCCGCGTATTAATAAATCGAAAGCACTTTGTAATCAAGCACAAGGTGGAGCTGCCGATAAGAATAAAGATGACTGGCCCGCCTGGACGAGTGGTGTCGATATCCTTTCCGGTCACATGGATAAACGGAGAAAACTGTGCTTCAGCGCAGAATATTACAAGAATCTAACTTTATCGGTACATTGTCCTGAACGATAAGACTAAAGTAGCCCCCCGCATCAAACAAGACCATAACTAAGGGACCTAGTTGTATGAAAATAGCCCACAAGGTTGGCCTCGCCGCCGCCACCGTACTGCTGCTGACTGTCAGCATATTGTCATGGCTGCAGCTCTCGCAGGTGCGTGAGGCCCTGCGCAGTCAGGCCACCGCCGCCATCAGTGAAACCAGCTCAACCCTGGCCAGCCAGATAGAAAACTGGCTCAACGCCAAACTCAAGCTGGTCGACATGATGGCCCAGAATATCGACCGCCAGTTCAGCCCGGGGCAGGTCCAGCAGGTGTTTGATACCCCACTGTTGAAAGATGAGTTTCTGCTGATATTCGGTGGCCTGGACAGTGAGAACGGCCGCCGTCTCACCAATGATCCCAGCTGGAATCCCACCGGTTGGGATGCACGCCAGCGCCCCTGGTATTCGGTGGCCATGCAAGCCGAACGCGCGGTGCTGACCGAACCCTATGCCGATGCCGACACCGGCGACATTCTGATCTCGGCGGTGTCAAAAATCAGCGCCGACGGCCAGCCCCGTGGCGCCTTTGGCGGCGATCTCAGCCTGAAGTCGGTGGCCGACGCCATTAACGTCATCGATTTCAACGGTGCCGGCTATGCCTTTCTGGTGGCGGAAAACGGCAATATCATCTCTCACCCCGATGCCGAGCTGAATGGTCAGTCGCTCGACGCCCTGTTTGAAGGTCAGCGCCCGAGCCTGAGTTCAGCTATCGCTCATTACTCTCTGGCCGGTCAACCCTACTGGGTCTCCTTTACTCCCTTGACCGAGCTGCAAGGCACCCAATGGTATATCGGCGTGGTACTGGATGAATCCATTGTTATGGCCAAGGCCGACAGTCTGCAGTGGCAGGCGCTGCTGGTCTCGGTGCTGGGCGTATTGATAAGCCTGGTATTCCTGATCCTGCTGATGGGTAACCTGTTCAAACCGCTGAGCGGCCTGCACCAGTCTCTGAAAGACATCAACGGTGGACAGGGCGATTTGACCAAGCGGCTGCCGATACTGCGCCGTGACGATTTCGGTCTGGTGGCCAATGAATTCAACGGCTTTCTGGCGCATTTACAGACGCTGATTGGTGAAGTGATGGACAGTTCGAGCAGGCTGAAAACCAACATCCATGATACCTCAGGCCAATCGGAGCAGGCAGAAAACCAACTACAGATGCAACTGCAGGAACTGGATCAGCTGGCCACCGCCATGCATGAAATGGCCGCTACCGCCACCGAAGTGGCCTTGCACGCCCAACACGCGGCCGAAGCGGCCAATGCGGCCAATCAGGAAACCGAACAGGGTGCCCTGGTGGTGTCTCGCTCTACCCTGGCGGTAGAACGGCTGGCCGCCGATATGGAAGAAACCATGATCTCGGTGAACGAGCTGGCGCTGCTGAGCCGTAATATCGAGTCCATTCTGTCGGTGATCACCGGTATTGCCGAACAGACCAACCTGCTGGCACTGAACGCCGCCATCGAAGCCGCCCGGGCCGGCGAGTCGGGTCGAGGCTTTGCGGTGGTCGCCGATGAAGTACGCTTGCTTGCCTCCCGCACCCAGAAATCCACTCAGGAAATCGGCGACATGATAGAACGCCTGCAGAGCGGAGTTCGTCTGGCGGAAAACAAGATGAAGCAAAGCCAGGAGCTGGCGGCACAGACCTCGGTGGATGCCGCCGAAGCCAATGAGGTGCTGGCGAGGATCCGTGATGCCATCGGCCGCATCAACGATATGAACCTGCAGATTGCCACCGCAGCGGAGGAGCAAAGCGCTACCAGCGAGGAGATTAACCAGAACACCACCAATATCCGCGACATCAGTCAGGACGTGGCCACCGGCGCCGTGGCCCAGGTAAAACACTGCCAGGCCATGCTGGAACAGATGCAGCGCCAGAACAAGCTGCTGGGTGAATTCAAGGTCTGACCCCTTGCTATCAGCCCATGATAAACGGCGCCTGCGGGCGCCTTTTTCTTTCCCCGGCAAAAGCGGCATACTGAACCCAAGCGTAATCATCAAGGAGCATAAAATGTTAATGGAGTCTGGTAAAGCGGCACTGATGGTGGTGGATGTACAGGAAAAACTGCTGCCGGCCATTCATGAAAGCGAACGCCTCGGCGCCCGCATTCAGTGGCTGATTTCGGCCTGTCACACCCTGAAGACCCCGATACTGTTTACCGAGCAGTATCCGCGCGGCCTGGGACACACACTGCCCGCCCTCACCGCGTTGGTGGATCAACCCGAGATAGTGGACAAGATGCACTTCTCGGTGGTGGCCGCCAACTGCCGGCCCGCACACTGGCAGCAGTATCCGCAGGTGGTCGTCTGCGGCATGGAAACCCACGTCTGCGTGCTGCAAACGGTGCTGGAGTTGCTGAAGGAAGGTAAGGAGGTATTTGTGGTGGCCGATGCCGTGGGCAGCCGCACCGAAGCAAACCACCGGCTGGGACTGGACCGTATGCGCGATGCCGGTGCCCAGATAGTCAGTCGGGAAATGGTGATTTTCGAGCTGATGCACCAGGCCGGCACAGAAGCATTCAAAACCATCAGTAAGCAGTTCCTGCGCGGCGAACAGCCCTGAAAAAAAGCGGGGAGCAAATTTGCTCCCCGCTTCCGTCAGCCTGATGACATCAAGGCTTACTTCCTGTTATCCCAGATCCCTTCTTCCAGCTGGCGATGCAACTCGGGATACTTGGCCGCATCGAAGGTCGGAATCTTGCCCAGCTTGCGCTGATCGTTATAGTCCCGCGCCAGCTTCACCGCCACGCTCGACAGCAGCAGTATCGCCACCAGGTTGGTCAGCGCCATCAGACCCATGGACGCATCGGCCATGGCCCAGATGGTTGGCAGTTCCCCCATGGATCCGAACATCACCATACCCAGCACGAAGAGGCGGAATACCAGCAGACCGCCCTTGTGGTTGTGCTCCAGGAAGATAAGGTTGTTTTCCGCATAGGCGTAGTTGGCCACTATGCTGGTGAAGGCGAAGAACAGAATCGCGATGGCGATAAAGGTATTACCCCAGTCACCCACCTCGTGGGACAGCGCCCGCTGCGTCAGCTCGATACCGGTAATGCCGGAGCCGGGCTCAAACTGACCGGACAACAGTATGATGGACGCGGTACAGGTACAGATGACGATGGTATCGGTAAAGACCCCCAGCATCTGCACATAGCCCTGAGATGCCGGATGCGGCGGATAAGGCGTGGCCGAGGCCGCCGCGTTGGGTGCCGACCCCATGCCCGCTTCGTTCGAGAACAGACCACGCTTGATACCGTTCATCATCGCCTGAGAAATGGCATAGCCTATGGCGCCGCCACCGGCCTGATCCAGACCAAAGGCCGACTTGACGATAAGACTAAACACCCCCGGCAGTTCGGTGATGTTCATCGCCACCACCACCAGGGCAATCAGCAGATAAGCCAGCGCCATGACCGGCACTACCAGCTCGGCAAAACGGGCAATGGAACGCAGGCCACCAAAGATGATAACCCCTGCCATCAGCGCCAGCGATACCCCGGTCGCCCAGTTGGGAATACCGAAAGCCACATTCATGGCCGCACTAATGGAGTTGGCCTGCACCGCATTGAAGACCAGGCCGAAAGCGATGATCAGGAAGATGGCGAACAAGACGCCCATCCAGCGCATGCCCAGACCCTTTTCCATATAGTAGGCAGGGCCGCCGCGATAGTTGCCGTCTTCATCCTTGATCTTGTACAGCTGAGCCAGGGCACTTTCTGCGAAGGCCGTAGACATGCCGATAAGGGCTATCAGCCACATCCAGAAAATCGCGCCCGGGCCCCCCAGGTACAGGGCAACCGCCACCCCGGCCAGATTACCGGTGCCGACCCGAGCGGCCAGGCTGGTACAGAGCGCCTGAAAGGAGGAAATACCCGCGGCGTCGGACTTGCGACTGTGCCTGAGCACGGAAAACATATGACCAAAATGGCGAAACTGAATAAAGCCCAGCCGCAGGGTAAAAAATACCCCCGCGCCCAACAGCAGGTAAATCAGTATGGTGCCCCAGAGCAGGTCGTTGATAAAACCGATAATTGCGTCCATTAATATATCTCTGCTTACTTCAAATGATGAACCCCGCCCGATACTTGGTCCGGGCCCCGGATCCGCAGCGCACGGAATCTAGCACAGGCAGGAAAAATAGCCATGTGATCCAGATCACACCAGAACATTACCAAGGGAAAAAAAGCAATCAAAACAGCAAAAAATAAACAAAAAACACAATCAAGAAAAACAAAAAACCAACACCAAATGATTAACTGAAACATAAATCTATAAGAAAATCATCCACTCAAACAAGATTCATACAAACCCCGCTCTGGCACCCGTCCTTGTTGCCGAGCATTAAGAGCATAGCATCCCTCCTGCCGGCTTGATCCCCAGCTTTATTTTGGTGCCCCGAATAAGAGATACTGTGACGCTCTTTTTTCAAACCGACCAGACAAAGGACTTTTCTCCATGGCCGATAAACTGACACAACTAAGAACTCTGACCACGGTCGTCGCCGACACCGGCGACATCGAAGCCATCCGCAAGTACCAGCCCCAGGATGCCACCACCAACCCGTCTCTTATCCTCAAGGCAGCCCAGATCCCGGAATACAAATCGCTGCTGATCGAAGCCGTTAACTGGGCCAAATCCCAGAGCCACAATGCCGAACAACAGTTGATCGACGCCTCCGACAAGCTGGCAGTGAACATCGGCTGTGAAATCCTCAAGCTGATCCCCGGCCGTATCTCTACCGAAGTGGATGCCAGACTGTCGTTCGATACCGATGCCAGTATCCGGAAGGCCCGTCACCTGATTGAACTGTACCAGCAGGCCGGTATCGGCCGCGAACGCATTCTGATCAAACTGGCGTCCACCTGGGAGGGTATTCGCGCCGCCGAAGTACTGGAGCAGGAAGGCATCAACTGCAACCTGACTCTGCTGTTCAGCTTTGCCCAGGCCCGTGCCTGTGCCGAAGCCGGCGCCTATCTGATCTCGCCCTTCGTGGGTCGTATCCTCGACTGGTACAAGCAGAACACCGAGCAGAAAGAATACACCGCCGAGCAGGATCCGGGTGTGCTGTCGGTCACCCAGATCTACGATTATTACAAGGCTCACGGCTACCACACTGTGGTGATGGGTGCCAGCTTCCGCAACACCGGCGAAATTCTCGAACTGGCCGGATGTGACCGTTTGACCATAGGCCCCAACCTGCTGGAAGAACTGAGCCAGGTCGAAGGCAAAGTCGTTGCCAAACTGCAGGACAAGGGCGCCACTCGGTCCCGTCCCACCCCCATGACCGAAGCCGAGTTCCGCTGGGAGCAAAACCAGGACGCCATGGCCACCGAAAAGCTGGCCGAAGGCATCCGCAACTTCGCCATCGATCAGGGCAAGCTCGAGACCATGCTCAACGCCATGCTGTAAGCAAAAACGCACCTCAGCAGTGAGCCCTGTCATGGGGCCGGAGTCAATCAACCACAAATTGACTCCGGCCCTATTTTTTTCTTTTTAATCAAAGTGTAATAGTAAGCTTCTATTTTATTACCTGTTGTGATATATCCAGATGTGACTACAACTGATAACCAACAGGAGGGAGCCCCATGGAAAGGAGCAGCTTCGATCAGGAATTTGTGGTTGAACGGTCCCCACGCAAATCGCGTGAGCCCGCCAAAAAACGCAAGTGGCGGGAAATAGAAGCAATACAGGATCAAAAGCGTTTACAACAAGAACTTCAGCAACTCGACTGCACCTTCGAACTAGAAGACATGGCAGCAGAGCTTGAACTGTAGAGCACGGTAATATGAATGGTTAATGAGGCGCCTTCGGGCGCCTTTTTACGTTTGGCACACCCAACCATATTAAGGTACAGGGCCAGAGGCAACACCGAGTTACCCGCAGACGGTGCCAACAGGCCACGCCGGAGCATCAAGGAGGACAAAGGGAGCTGCCTTCACCGATCAGCACATGGCAGAAAAGTGCTTGAGCGGGTCGGAGAAATGGCCCTTTGTAACAGTCAAAAGTATCGATTCTTTAATCCGCTACCGCTGCGGGCAAGCGCCAGTCGACAGGTGTCTTTCCCTGCTGCTGCAACAGCTCGTTGGTCTGCGAAAAATGCCGGCAGCCGAAAAACCCCCGATAGGCGGACAAGGGACTCGGGTGTGCCGCCGTCAGTACATGATGGCGATGGCGGTCGATCATGGCGCCTTTTTTCTGGGCATGACTGCCCCACAACAGAAATACCACACCCTCGCCCTGCTCGTTGACCGACTGGATCACCTTGTCGGTAAAGGTTTCCCAGCCCAGTTTGGCATGAGAATGGGCCTTGCCCGCCTCCACCGTCAACACCGTATTGAGCATCAGTACGCCCTGCTCGGCCCAGGACTCCAGGTAACCGTGTTCGGGGGTCTTAAAACCGGGAATGTCGCTTTCCAGCTCCTTGTACATGTTGCGCAACGACGGTGGAACCCGTACACCGGGCAATACCGAGAAGCACAGGCCATGAGCCTGATCGGGCCCGTGGTAGGGATCCTGCCCCAGCATCACTACCTTGACACTGCCCGGCTCGGTATAGTGAAAAGCGTGAAAAATATTCTGCTGCGATGGGTAGATAGCCTTGCCGGCTTCTCGTTCCTGCTCGACGAAACGCATCGCCTCACGAAAATAAGGCTGCTGTTGCTCATGGTCGATGAGCTGGCTCCAGGTCTGGGGCATGGGAATTTCCATTGACGACAAATTGGTAGGGTCGAATTTATTCGACCACAGAGGCTGAATCAAGGCGGGGTGGCTCGATTAAGGTAACCGAGCCGGGACATCCATCTTTCAAGAGAATCAAGTGGGTCTTAGGTTGCCCAGGTTTGAGGTGGGTGTCCCTTTTTACTAACTTAAAAGCCTGCCCGCCCGAGCAAGCTCGTGGATGCATCATTGGCCCTTCACGATTCACTCCTCACCACTCATTCCTCACGCTTTACAACTCACTGCGCGACCGGATTATCCCTTCCTGCATCGCCGTGGCCACCAGGGTGCCGTCCCGGGTATAAAAATGCCCCTGTACCAGACCCCGGCCGGCGATGGCACGGGGGCTTTCGATAGCATAGAGAATCCAGTCATCGAAGCGGAAGTCCTGATGAAACCACATGGAATGATCGATGGTGGCGACCTGCAGCTCACGTTCCCAGAACGAGTGACCATGAGGCATGAGCGCCGTGGGTAGAAAATTGAAGTCCGAAGCATAGGCCAGCAGGTATTTGTGAATACGAGGATCGTCCGGCAAACGACCGTTGACCTTGAGCCAGATATGGCGCACCGGCTCCGTCTGTTCCGGTTTCATCGGGTTGACGTAATTCACCTGCCGCATTTCTATCGGCTTGGCGGCCAGCAGCTTGTCTTTGATGCGAGTAGGCAGATAACCGGCCAGGGCCTGGATTCGTTCACTCTCGGGTATCAGCCCCTCCGGCCCTGCAACGTCTGGCATGACGGTCTGATGCTCGAAGCCGGCCACCGGTTGCTGAAACGAGGCCGTCATATAGAAGATAGGCTTGCCGTATTGCAGCGCCTGCACCCGGCGAGTAGAGGTGGTTTTGCCGTCGCGGATGTTTTCCACGTCGTAGATAATTGGCCTGTTGACGTCACCGGGCCGCAAAAAGTAGGAGTGAAACGAGTGCACCGGGCGATCCGGCTCCAGGGTATATTTAGCCGCCGCCAACGCCTGGCCCATGACCTGACCGCCAAAGACGGCGCCAAAGCCCAGATCCATGCTCTGGCCACGATAGAGGCCGTCATCCAACGGCTCCAGCGCCAGCAGCCTCAATAACTCATCCAATGCCTGACTCATGGCGTGTGCTACCTGATTTGTTCGACCGGTCTTGCACGTTAACATAAGCCGATAATGCCAGCCTAGTATGCCGGTACTGGAAAACGAGCGCATATGCACCAGATAAAGCATATGCGGCGCACAAGAAAAAAGGACAGCCAATCATTGGCTGCCCTTCAAGGTGTCGGCGGTTTGTTCCTTAAACCTGATTGCTCCCTGCATTCCCTGACCTGACGCTTCCTGTGTCTTCCCCTTCCCGTTCCATCGGGCTATTCCTGCATCATCCTGATATGGTCGCATCCCGCTACCAATCACTCCTTCCTGGAGCTGTCCTTGTCCCGCATCCTGCGGCTGTCCTCTTGGCCATCCGGGCCGGGTCCCTTGCCATCCTGGCTGTCGGCGTTCCTCACCAACCTTTGCCGTGTTACTCCTTGTAACCACGACGTCCCTGATCCCTGTGCCGGCTCCTTGCCGGTGATCCCTGAGGCCTCCTGCCAGTACACTTCCTGTGTGCCAGCTGCCTTGCTGTTGGTAGTAATGATACGACGTTTACCGTCAGGCTCAATAAGCCCTAAGCTCACCCTGACAGTTCGCAAAACCAGCACCACAAATTAATCAAAATATAATCAATAACTTAACTTTAAAACAAGGATGAAAACAGCGGCATAAACCGCCTTATCCTCTGACTTGTTGAGAGATCTCTTACAAGGGGTAAGGGTGATGGCGCTCTGATCATAGAAAGAGGCTGCCGCTCAGCAACGCCAGCCCCCGATTTAGGGAACTTGGTGGGAAATTTGGGAAAATTTGGTGGGATACCCATTTTTCAGCAGGCTGTTACGGTCAAATTTGAAATGGGTGTCCCTTTTCATTTTTCAGCCGGCCAAAACGAAACATGCCGGGACAAGCCCGGCATGACATGCAGAGTACTGAGTGACGAGATTACTTCATCATCTTCGCTTTCAGGGCGGCAAAGTCGGCGGGAATAACGCCCGACAGTGAGTCCATGGCCATATGCTTGGCCAAGGGGCCCGGCAGAGGGATATCCTGCCCCAGGATTTCGTCGACGTTTTCCTTGAACTTGGCCGGATGGGCGGTACAGAGGAAGATGCCCACTTCGTCCTTGCCCCGCTCCTTGTTCAGCAGATCCCAGCCGATGGCACCGTGGGGCTCGCACAGATAGCCCTGCTCGAACAGACGCTTGAGCGCGTCTTTGGTCTGCTCGTCGTTGAGCGCACCGGAGGCGATGTCGGCCAGTTTCCAGCCCTTGACCCGACACAGTTCTTCTACCCGCGGCCAGTTGTTGGGGCGACTCACGTCCATGGCATTGGACAGAGTCGCCACCGTGTTTTTCGGATCCCAGCTACCGCTTTCAAGATAACGCGGCACCGTATCGTTGGCGTTGGTGGCGGCCATGAAACGCTTCACCGGCAGGCCCAACGCCTTGGCAATCAGGCCCGCGGTCAGGTTGCCGAAGTTGCCGGACGGCACCGCAATCACCGCCTTGCTACGCTGCTCGGCGGGCAGCTGTGCCACCGCCTCGAAGTAGTAGCACACCTGGGCCACCAGGCGGCTGATGTTGATGGAGTTGGCGGAGTTGAGGCCCACGGCGGCTTTCAGCTCTTCGTCGTCGAACGCCTGCTTCACCAGCGCCTGGCAATCGTCGAAGTCGCCCTGCACCGCATAGGTGCTGATGTTGTCGCCCAGGGTGGTGAACAGTTTTTCCTGCAAGGGGCTGATCTTGCCTTCCGGGTACAGGATCACTACTTCGATATTGGGCAGGCCGTAGAAGGCATGAGCCACGGCGGCGCCGGTGTCGCCGGAGGTGGCGGTGAGGATGGTGATTTTCTTGCCATCCTTGCTCAGGGTCGCCAGGCACTGGGCCATGAAGCGGCCACCGAAGTCCTTGAATGCCAGGGTCGGGCCATGGAACAGCTCGAGGGCGTAGGTGTGATCGTCTACCTTGACCAGCGGCGCCGGGAAGGTAAAGGCGTGCTCGACCATGGCAGCAAGGGTGGACTCGGGAATTTCATCGCCGATCAGGTGCTGCAACACGGCCACGGAACGTGGCACCAGCGGCAGCTCCAGCAGGGCGTCTATGTTGGCGATGGGGGTCAGGTTTTCCGGAAAAAACAATCCCTGACCTCGACCCAGTCCCTGCTTTACCGCACCGGCAAAATCGATGGTTTCCGCATTATCCTTGATGTTGTACAACTTCATAATTCTGTTCCTGTTACCCGAGCGCCTTCGGCATCGATTTTACAAATATGGCAGAAGCCATCCTGATTCTGAATAAAGTGTTCGGCCAGCCAGCTTTTCAGCTTTTCCGCCTGACTCAAGTCTTTCAGCACGCAGAATACCGTGGGGCCGCTGCCGGAAATACCGGTAGCCAGCGCGCCCATGGCGGCAGCCTGCTCCCGCACCGCATCGAAGCCGGGGATGAGCTGAGCCCGGTACGGTTCGGCAATCACGTCTTTGAGCATGGCGGCAGCCACCGGCTCCTGTCCGGTATGGCTGGCATGCACAAAGCCCGCCAGGCGGCGACCGTAGATAAGGCAGTCTTGCCGGCGATATTGTGCCGGCAATATGCTGCGCGCCGCCGAGGTAGAGACACTGATACCCGGGTAGCACAGTACCCAGTACCAGTCGTCGAAGCTGGGCAGGGTCTGGCTGACCACACCGGCGTCGTCCAGCACCAGTTGCATGCCGCCGAAATGGCAGGGCGCCACGTTGTCGTAATGAATGGAGCCGGAAATCTGTCCTTCCAGTTCCCCCATCAGCAGCATCAGCTCATGCTCGCTCAGCGCCTGATCGTAAAAGGCGTTCAAGGCCACGAAAGCGGCCACTATGCTGGTGGCACTGGAACCGAGGCCCGAACCCACCGGCATGCTTTTATCTAGCGTCATCACCAGCGGCTTTGGGCTGATGCCCTTCTGCTTCAGGGCATTTTCATAGGCCAGGTAGCAGTCGTAGACGATGTTCTGCTTGTAGTCATCCGGCAGCTTGTGGGCGAAGGCGCCGGTTTTGCTCAGCACAAAATCGCCATCGGTGTCGGCCACCAGCACCCGGTCACCCAGCAGGGTACCGTCCAGCGGGGCCATGGCGGCCCCCAATACATCAAAACCCACGCTCACATTGGCGGTAGAGGCAGGCGCAAACGCAACAACACTCATTTAAATCTCCTGCTTCCAGTTATGGGTACGCAACAGGTCGGCAAACACGCCGGCAGCGGTCACATCGGCACCGGCGCCGTAGCCACGCAGTACCAGCGGAATCGGCTGATAATACTGGGTGTAGAACGCCAGCGCGTTTTCGCCGTCTTTTACCTTGAACAGAGGATCATCGCCGTCCACGGCCTTGATGGCAACCTTGCATCGCCCGTTGTCGATTTCGCCCACATAACGCAGCACCTTGCCGTCGGCGGCGGCCTGAGCTACCCGGGCTTCGAAGTAACCGTTGGCCTCGGGCAGGCGGGACATGAACTGCTCGATATCGCCGCTTGCATCGAATTCCGGCGGCAGCGAGGCTTCCACTTCTATGTCTTCCAGGCTCAGGGGCATGCCCGCCTCGCGCGCCAGGATCAGCAGCTTGCGCGCCACGTCCATGCCGCTGAGGTCGTCACGCGGATCCGGCTCGGTAAAGCCGTTTTCACGGGCGACACGGGTGGCGTCGGCAAAGCTCATGCCTTCGTCCAGTTTGCCGAAAATGTAGGACATGGAGCCGGACAGAATACCGCCGAAGGCCTTGAGCTGGTCGCCGGCCCGCAGCAGGTTCTGCAGGTTCTCGATTACCGGCAAACCGGCACCCACTGTGGTTTCGTACAAAAACTTGCGGTGGGTACGCTGGGCGGCCCGGCGCAGCTGGCGGTAGTAATCCAGGCTGGCGGTGTTGGCTTTCTTGTTGGGAGTAACCACATGAAAACCGGCGGCCAGAAAATCCGCGTACAGATCGGCCACGCCGTCGCTGGAGGTACAGTCCACCAGCACCGGGTTGATCAGGTGGCTGTCTTCCACCATTCGCTGCAGGCGCGGCAGGTTGAAGGTGTCGGTAGCCTGATCCAGCTGGTCACGCCACTCGACCAGATTGATGCCATCCCGGTTCAGCGCCATCTTGCGGGAATTGGCGATGCCCACCACCCGAATGCCGATGTCCTGGGCTTCCAGCACCGCCTGCTGACGGCGAATTTGCTCCAGAAGTGCCGCCCCCACGCCGCCACAACCCACCAGAAACACATCGATAAAGCGACGGCTGGAGAAGAAGTTCTGGTGGCAGGCCTTGATGGCTTCTGTGGTCTTGGCTTTGTGGATTACCGCCGAGATGGAGCGCTCGCTCGACCCCTGAGCGATGGCCACTATGTTGATGGAAGCCTCGGCCAGCGCGTTGAAGAAACGGGCCGATACGCCCTTGACGGTGCGCATGCGATCGCCCACCAGCGAGATAATGGCCAGATCGTCGATGATGTCCAGCGGCTCCAGCAGCTTGTTCTTGAACTCCAGCGCAAACTCGCCGGCGATGGCCTTCTGCGCTTTCTGCTGATCGAAGCTGTGAATACAGAAGCTGACGCTGTATTCCGACGAACTCTGGGTGATCAGCACTATGCTGACCCCGGCACGGGACACACAGGAGAACAGGCGGCCGGCCATGCCGACCATGCCCTTCATGCCCGGGCCCGAGATGTTGATCATGGTCATGCCGACCAGGTCGGAGATACCCTTGACCTGCTGGTCGTCGTCACTGCACTCGGGGCCGATCAGCGAGCCTTCGCCCTGAGGATTGCCCGTGTTCTTGATAAGACAGGGAATATGAAACTGGGCGATGGGCGCTATGGTCTTGGGGTGCAGCACCTTGGCCCCGAAGTAGGACAGCTCCATCGCTTCTTTGTAAGACAACTGCTTGAGCAACTTGGCATCCGGCACCAGACGAGGGTCACAGTTATAGACGCCGTCCACATCGGTCCAGATTTCGCAGCATTCGGCGCCCACACAGGCGGCCAGCACGGCGGCCGAATAGTCGGAACCGTTACGGCCCAGGATCACGGTTTCGCCTTTTTCGTTACCGGCGGTAAAGCCCGGCATCAGGTAGACGCAATCGTCCCGCAGGCCCTGATCGATAAAACGCTGGCGAGAGACTTCAATGTTGACGTGCGCTTCGAGGAAGCTGCCCTCGCCCAGCAACATGCTCTGGGGGGTTATCACCTCAACCTGCTCACCGCGTGCCTTGAGCAGCTCGGCCATGGTGGCAATGGACAACGCCTCGCCCCGGCTAAGAATGTGCGCCTGGGTGTTGTCCGGGCATTGCTGCAACAGGCTGACGCCCTGCAGCAGGCGGGCCAGCTGACCCAGCTCGCGGTCGACCCGGGCCTTGAGTTCCTGATCGTCCAGTCGTTCGAACTTCGCCTTGAGGCCATCGATGATGGAATGGAAAATCTGTTCGATTTCCTTCAGTACCGGGGCAGGATCCAGGCCGCGAATGGTTTGCTCTACTACCGCCACCAAATGATTGGTGACCTTGGCGGGGGCCGACAACACCAGCGCCACCTGAGACTGCTGCTGATTGTTGACCACGATGTCGGCGACATTGGTAAATCGCTCGCTGTTTGCCAAAGAGGTGCCGCCAAATTTCAAGACACGCATTCATTACTCCCTGTGTAAAACTAAAAAGCGTAAAACGAAAAAGCCCGCATCGGATGGGGACGCGGGCTTCGGAATTCTAATCGACTTGTCGTCAGCGCATCAGCCCGCCCCAGTGCCACCAGTGGTGGTACCGGTAATAATAATGGTGGTGATGCGGCTTGCACTCGGCAACATAACGAACAACCTCTGAAAACGAATGGCATAGCAATACCCCGAGCGTCCCTGCTTGTCAACTTCAATCCCCGGCAGACAAGGCCCGCTCCAGGTCTTTATAAAGCAGATGCAACAGATTGAGATCCCGCTGTTCCAGCATAGGTAAACGGTCACCTGCCCATTCTGCCAGTTTTTCCTGCTGCGAGATCCCGATTTTATCAAACAATTGCTCTGTTTTTTGTTGCAGTACCCTTAGCTGGGTATTTTGTGGCTGAACGTCGGTTTTTTCTTCGCTTTGCTCACTCAGTCCCTGACTGAACTCGTAGGCATAAAGCATGATGGCCTGGCCCAGATTCAGCGAAGGATAACTCACTTTCAGCGGCAGATAGCTGATGATATCGGCCAGCGCCAAATCCTCGTTACTTAAACCGGACTCCTCACAGCCAAACAACAGCGCCACCTTGTGTACACTTTTATTGTTGACCTGGGCGATGGCCTGCTTGGGGGTGAGGTAATAGCGATAGCGCCCCCGGTTGCGGGCTGTGGTGGCAATCACCAGATCCATATCGGCCAGCGCCGGCGCCAGCTCGTCGAAATACTCGGCCTGCTCCAGCACTTCCCGCGCCCCGTGTGCCACCCAGTGCGCCTTGTCCTGCTCATGCACCCGGCTGTTCACCAGCCGCATCCGGCCAAAGCCCATGGTCTTCATCGCCCGCGCCGCGGCCCCAACGTTTTCGGCCCGCGCCGGCGATTTAAGTACAAAATAAAGTTGCATGCCCGTCCCCCAACAAAACGGGACATATTCTCCCACAAATCCCCCCGGGTAGAACACCCATCTTTCAACCCTCTCGCCAGGTACCCAGGTAGGTCGGGCCCAGCAGCAGCATCGCCGATGCGTTATCGTCCCCTTATTTCCACCTGAATTATCAGGTTGTCTGTTCAGTAAAGGCAACCGAGTACGGCCCTTGCAAGCTGTACTATTTCTGTTTTCCTCTCCAACTCTTCACCTTGCCATCAGTCACCACTTCGCCCGACTAAAACCCGGGATTGAGGGTACAAAACTGCTGTTTCCCCGCAGAAGGCCGATCCAGGAGCCATAGATGAGCCCACAAGAGCAACAAAGAACCGCCATTTTTCAAAGATGGATGTCCTTTTTCATTTATTAAAGTGGTACCCACGACTCAAAATACAGTCATTACCAACGACTCACCGAGGTACTTATTGTAACGTTTAAGAGTGGGTGTCCTTTTTCATTCTTTCACGATACGGAGCACGAATGAGCAATACCGCCAGGGAGATGGCCCGGATCATCATGACCCGATTTGATGACTTTTATCGCAGCTTTCTCGATATCACCCGGGGCGCGCAGGCCAGATTCGAGGTCAAGGACTGGTCAGGCGTTCAGCAGGCCGGACGCCAGCGTATTCGCCTGTATGACCATCATGTGAATGAAGCGGTACAGGCTATTCGCGATCACAACGGTGGCGGGTTATTGAGCCAGCATGACCTCAAGGCCATCAAGCAGGCGTTCAACGATCTGCTGATCGAGCATACCAATCCGGAAATTGCCGAGTCCTTTTACAATTCTGTGTATCGGCGCTCCTTTCGCCATCAGAACATCCGGGCAGAGAACCTGTATGTACACGGCTTTGTTCATCGGCTGCCCCAGCCGGATCTTACCCCCCACTGCAGGCAGTATCACATCAAAACGGGGGACTTGACCAAGACACTCGGCCTGGTACTTCAAGGATTGCAGCTTTCCGTCCCGTTTCGGGATCTGGGGCAGGATCTGAAGTATGTCAGCCGCTACCTGCAGGAATTCGGCCCGGCCGACTCAACCCACGGCAACATCAGCCTTACCTTTATCAACCACCTGTTCTTTCGTAACAAGGGGGCCTATCTCATCGGCCGGCTGGAATGCGGCAACACCTGTCTGCCCTTCATCTTGCCCATTCTGCACCACGAACAAGGTGGCCTCTATCTGGACACACTGCTCCTCTCTCACGACGATGCCTCCATACTGTTCGGCTTCGCCCGCGCCTATTTCATGGTGTGGTGTCCGGTGCCGGCGCTGCTGGTACACTTTTTACGGCCACTACTGCCCAACAAGGCCGATTACGAAATCTACAGCGCCATCGGCTGCCAGAAGCACGGCAAAACCGAGTTTTATCGGGATTTTTTGCGGCAGCTGCATGGCTCGCGGGATAAATTTGTATTGGCTCCGGGCATAAAAGGTATGGTGATGAGCGTGTTCACCCTACCCTCTTATGATGTAGTGTTCAAAATCATCAAGGACAAATTCACTCCCCCCAAAGAGGTCAGCCACGACACGGTGCGCGCCAAATATCGACTGGTGAAACAGCACGACAGGGTAGGTCGTATGGCCGACACCATGGAATTTACCAACTTCGAATTTCCACTGCACCGCATCAGCCCCGAGTTACTGAACGAGCTGCAGCAGGTCGCGCCTTCGCTGCTCACCATCACCGACGATACCCTGTTGATCCGTCATCTATATACAGAGCGACGCATGACGCCGCTAAACATTTATCTGGAGCATGCCTCGGATCAGCAGGTAGTTGATGTCATTGATGAATACGCCAACGCCATCAAACAGCTGGCCACCGCTAACATATTTCCCGGCGACATGCTGTTCAAGAACTTCGGCGTGACTCGTCACGGCCGGGTGATTTTCTACGACTACGATGAAATCTCTTACATGACCGAATGCAACTTCAGAGATATTCCCAAGGCCCGCTACCCGGAAGACGAGCTCAGCGCCGAGCCCTGGTATTCGGTGGCCCCCAACGACATCTTCCCCGAAGAATTCGCCACCTTCCTGCTTAGCAGCCCTCGCATCCGCGAGGCCTTCAAGCAACAGCACAACGAGCTGTTCACCGCCGAATACTGGCGCCAGCTGCAGCAGAACATCCAGGCCGGTCAATTCGGCGATGTCTTTCCCTACCGGCGTAAACGTCGCTTCCGCTACCTGCACTCATCTTGAAAACGTAAGTAACATGAAGAAGGACACCCACCTTTGAAAAACGGGTGTCCCACATGGCTTGCCACATGGCTTGGCTTTAAGCCGGGCTATGGTGTGCGACCGGCATAACAGGACTGCCGCGGGTTAAAACGCCGGGTGACTCAGTGGCTCGCGCGCCACCAGAATACCGTTGATATCGGCATAGAGGTAATCACCGGGATAGATGGTAACGCCGGCAAAGGTGACCGGCACATCCACATCCCCCAGGCCACGCTTTTCGGTCTTCATCGGGCAAGTAGCCAACGCCTTGACTCCCAAAGCCATGTGGCCGATGGCGCCGGCATCGCGAATGGCGCCGTTAATCACGACCCCTTCCCAACCATTTTCCACCGCCTGTTCGGCAAGCTGATCGCCCATCAACGCGCGGCGCAACATGCCGCCGCCATCCACCACCAGTACCTTGCCTGTACCCGGCGTGGCCACCAGCTCCCGTACCCGGGAGTTATCCTCGTAGCAACGCACCGTGACTACCTCGCCCCAGAACACATCATCTGCGCCATAACCCTTGAACAAGGGGGCCAGTATATTTACCTTAGCACCGTGCTCGTCACACAAATCCGGTAGTAAATCCAACATCTTGCGCTCCTTATGTCTGTAATATCGTCCACTCGCTCCAGTTCTGCACAATACGGCAGACAAGTCCACAAGCAAAGACTCAGCTTCAGACTAACCTAGCCTTCGGATAGCCGAAAGGCGGGTACTTTTTCAACTGTTTCTATAACATCTGACTATTCTTGTTAAATTTTCTCTTGACCTGGATCACGCTGCCCCCTAAAACTATTTAACATTATCGACTGCGGGCTGTTGTTATGCCCCTGTTAACTGTTAAAATACAGCAACTTTAGGTAATGGACCTCTGTTTGTCCCGTCTGTCTATTTTTTGGGCGTGAAGCAGTAACTGCTGGGATGCAAATAAAAACGGCTCAAAGATACAGGGCCACCGGACCTATGCCTTACCACCCCTTGCGGTAACGTAATGCAAAGAAGTGATGCGGTAGAGTGAACAAGCCGCACCTCCCTTCCAGCACCGGTAACTGTTGATACTGAATTCTATTTACATCTAAAAAACAGGTAGGCTCATGCAGACTCCTCACATTCTGATCGTCGAAGACGAATTAGTTACCCGCAATACCCTGAAAGGCATTTTCGAGGCCGAAGGCTACGCCGTACTGGAAGCCACCGACGGTGAAGAAATGTACAGGGCGCTGTCCAACAACAAGATCAACCTGGTGATCATGGATATCAACCTGCCAGGAAAAAATGGTCTACTGCTGGCACGCGAACTGCGCGAACAGCACAGCCTGGCGCTGATGTTCCTGACCGGCCGCGACAACGAAGTCGACAAAATCCTGGGCCTGGAAATCGGCGCCGACGATTACATCACCAAACCCTTCAACCCACGAGAACTGACCATTCGGGCCCGCAACCTGCTTAGCCGTACCATGCAGACCCCGGAAACCCAGGAAGAAGAAAAACAGGTAGAAGCCTATCGTTTCAACGACTGGACCCTGGATATCAATAGTCGCGCCCTGATCAGCCCCAACGGCGAAATGTTCAAGCTACCGCGCAGCGAATTCCGCGCCATGGTGCACTTCTGCGAAAACCCGGGCCAGATCCAGAGCCGCGCCGAACTGCTTAAGAAAATGACCGGCCGCGAACTCAAACCCCACGACCGCACCGTAGACGTCACCATACGTCGTATTCGCAAACACTTCGAGTCCATTCCCGACACCCCGGAAATCATCGCCACCATCCACGGCGAAGGCTACCGCTTCTGCGGCGACCTGGAAGACTAAAACCAAAAGCCCCGCTTCGGCGGGGCTTTGCATGTTGGCTGTAGATTTGCTGTAAAGGCCCAGTCTGGCTTCATCAACACAGAGCAAAATCCCCCCTACCTCAGTTAAGGCTTCTTCACAAATTATGGTACTATCTTCGCAATTTTTGTACCTCAGGCTCAACCAATGCACCCCCTTTCAGTTTTTGTAATCAGCCTAGAAAAATGCCTGGAACGCCGAGACTACATCGCCGCCCAGCTACAGCAACAGGGCATCGATTTTTCGTTTTTTAACGCCGTGAACGGCAGTGATAAAAGCAACCCCTTGTTAAAGCGTTACAACCATACCAAACGAAAATGGCTAACCAGTGGTAAAGAGGCCACCGATGGTGAAATTGGTTGCTATGCCAGCCACTATTCACTATGGCAGAAATGTGCAGACATCAACCAGCCGCTGGTGGTGGTGGAAGATGATGCAAAAATTTGCCCTAATGCGGCACAAACACTGAAGCTGGCTGCTGAAAAAATTGAAAAGTATGGCTTTTTACGGCTGGAATGTGTGATCAGAGGGGAAACGATCACCATGGAAGAAAGTGAAGATTACCGCATCAGCCGGATGAGCGATAATTTTGGAGGACTGCGTGCCTACGCTATCGCCCCATGGGCGGCACAGAAGCTTTTGAGAGGCTCCCAAAGTTGGTCCTTACCCGTGGACAACTACATTGGCGCCCCTTACTTCCATGGTATGGAGTCTTATCATCTGCACCCAGATTTTGCGGAAGATACCCGACCGTTCGAAACTACCATCCAGTTTTATGATAAAGAACAAGTCCCATTTTATAGAAAACCGAGCCGTGAGCTCTATTCTGCTTACCGAAAACTAAGACTTTATCTTCACAATAGAAAGTTCAAAAAAATTAAGTGCGTAGGCTAAAAATGTTGTCACTCAATAAAAAAGTCTTTTTATCTCGCCTGGAAACTCTCTTTTTACTAAGCCCGTTCATCTGGCTGATGACGGGGGTGTTCAACGTACCAGATGGCAAGTCAATACTTAGCCGGCTCATCCCCGTAGTCGCAGTGTATTGCCTTTTTCGCTTCAAGGGCGAGTGGAAACACAACCTCTCTTTACCCGGCTTCAAGGTTTTCAGTCTGGCTAATGCCGCCTTGTTTGCATTGCTCACTCTGCAGCACCTGCTGGGTGGAGAAACCTTCAGCTTTGCCCGAATCCTGTTGCTGGTACAGTGTTATTTCATCTTGATACCTTGGCGTAACATCAGCTCACGCCATTTTTTTGCCACTGTAGCTCTGGGCGCCACTGTAACCGGTGCAAGCTCTGTATATGAAGTCACCGTGCTGCATCTGGGGCGAGCCGGTAGCCTTGCCTCCAACCCGATTCCCTATGCCACCTCTGCCGGCGCATTGCTGATGAGCTGCCTGTGCTTTTTGTTCAGATCTAACGCCAGCAGAGGCTACAAGCTGCTTTACGCTGTCGGGGTTATTGGCGCCAGTATCGCTATTGTGTTTAGCGGCACCCGTGGTGTCTGGTTGGCGGTGCTGGTAATGATGTTGCTGCTTGCGCTGCCACTGCTACGCAAAACCAGCCTGAAGGGGGCGCTAACCACCTTGATAGTGGGCAGTCTGCTGGTCAGTGGTAGCATTTATGCCTTGGGGGACAAGCTAAAAAGCCGCTATCAGCAAACCAGCCGAGAGTTTGCCAGCATCGCCAATAGCAATTTGAATACCTCCATCGGCATTCGGCTACAGCTGTGGCAGCGGGGCGCAGACTACATATTGCAAAATCCGGTATTGGGCACCGGCACCGCCGGCTATCTACAAAAGGTAGAGCAGGATAAAAGCGCCGGAATAATAACCCCTGTCGCCGCGCTGCAGGCCAAAGCCCATTTTCATAATCAGTATATCGACACCCTGGTGCGTACCGGAGTCCTGGGCCTGGTGGCGCTGCTACTCTGGATGCTGCTACCAGTGTGGCTGCTACGCAAATCAGGAAGTCCGTTAAACATCTGTACTCTGGCTATAGCCGGAACAATACTGGTTGCCGGCATCACCGACGTGCCCTTTCACCACACCCACATCATTTACTTCTACAGCATGCTGATGGGAATAATGTTATTGAAATCACAGGAAATTCAAAGTGAAACCTGAGGCATCATACAGTTCCCTCCCCTTTAGCAGAACAACAGCGGGGGGCAATGCAAGGTGAGGTGTAGGGAGGAGCTACAGCACTAACCTCCCTATGTAGTGGTTCAATGATCCCGGACACCATTTAAGGTGGTACAGTCACCACCGTA
>NZ_JBKGFN010000018.1:0-73324 GCF_046521305.1 Oceanisphaera submarina
ACGGTGGTGACTGTACCACCTTAAATGGTGTCCGGGATCATTGAACCACTACATATTCAAACACCCAAGCAGATAGTTTTCCGTGAACTATCAAACCCCGACTTTCTTTTATGGGAAGGTTATCTTCAAATTTTTCCCCGCCCTCAAAATTATCACATCTGACAAGCAATGATGAAAACACCTCTACGATTCTTACTAAAAATATTAGCCTCCGTCGCCCCTCGTAATGATAGAGGGACATAACGCCTACCAACGACAGTTACTATTTCTGACTCATATTAATCTGGTCTCGCAAGGCAGCATCAACCTCTTCCAAAGCCTTCTGCTTATTCGTCCACCAGTCAGTGGACCACACCCTGAACAGCGTCCAACCCAGGCCTTCCAAAACACCCTGCCGAATCTTGTCACGCTCACGGGCATAGGCAGAGCTGTGGTACATGGCACCGTCACACTCGATGCCTGCCAGATAGATACCGGGCTTGTCAGGGTGAACAATGCCCATATCGATGCGGTAGGCGGAGACACCGATTTGAGGATGTACTGTCCATCCTTTCTCCTGCAACCCTCTGCCCACAGCCACTTCGAACGGGGATTCGAAATCCCCCATAGAGCCATGAACAGCAGCGCCAAGAGCAGAGGCTCCACGCTCGGCGTACTCCAGGAAGTGTTTGAGATCCGCCACGGCACGCGCCTGGGTGCGGGAAAGGTCGATACGCTCAGGGGGCATGGTGGAGAACACCATCATCTCGGTACGGGCACGGGTCATGGCTACATTCAAACGACGCTCACCGCCAGTACGGTTGAGCGGACCGAAGTTCATGGTGACGTGGCCTGCTTCATCCGGGCCGTAGGTAATGCTGAACAGGATGACGTCCCGCTCATCGCCCTGCACGGTTTCTAGGTTTTTTACGAATACCGGTTCAAGCTCGTCCTCGGAGAAAGCCCACTCAATCCCCGGATCTTCCGCTCTCGCCTTATCCAGCAGATCCTCAATCAAGCTCTGTTGCTCCGTATTGAACGTGACCACGCCAATGGACTGGTTGCGAACGGAGGCGTCCTCAGAGGTAAGACGGCGGACGATCTCAGCCACGATGGCCTTGGCCTCACCCTGGTTATGGCGTGCCTTACCCCGTGCATAGAAGCCTTCCGGCTTCACCAATGACACCCCTTTATCAGGATGCACCGGAGCCGGGAAGGTAATCAGGGAACTGTCGTAATAGCGACTATTGGAAAAGGCAATCAAGCTTTCCCGGCGGGAACGGTAATGCAGGTTAAGTACGCGTTGAGGAATGCTGGCGCCAATCAGTTCATCCAGAATACTTTCCAGATCCCCTTCGCCATCAATGTCGCCATCCGGGTCATCATCGGAGCGACCAAAGAAGTTGGTTGGCGGCATCTGTTTCGGGTCGCCGGCGACAATCACTTGCTTGCCACGCGCCACTGAGCCCACCGCATCCCAAACGGTAATCTGGGAAGCCTCATCGAAAATCACTACATCAAACTGCGCCTGTCCGGCGGACAGGAATTGCGCAATCGACAGTGGCGACATCATCAGGCAGGGTGCCAGCGTCGTGATCACGTCCGGGATGGTTTCCATCATTTCCCGCACCGGCTTGTGGCGCATCTTCTTCTGCAGCTCGTGCGCCAGCACGCCCCAGGACGACTTCTTCTTGGTGGTTTCCTGATCCGGAATCTCTCCGGCCAGGTTCGCCGCAATATACTTCGCCGTCAGGTCACTGAACTGGGTATCCAGCTCCCGGAAATTCTCAATAGCAGCTTCGTGCTCAGGAGAAGAGAAGGTACGCAACACCTCATCCTCACCAATCACCGCAGACGACCACCAACTGCAATAGGCCGCCTCGAAGACCTCTTCCACCTGACCGGCGGCTACGGAGCCATTCTCGATGGCGTCCACCAGTGGGCCGAGCTGGAAATCCAGCGCCTCAGAGCGACGCCGCACCCAGGCACACCAATCACGCAAGGCTATATGGTTGTCCACAATCTCCTGACACCGTGCGCCAAGCGATTCCAGGGCAGGTACATCGCCAGGGAGTCCGCCATCCAGTGAAGCCCCAATCAATGCCTCCAATTTTTCCTTATGGGAATTAAAGGACTCGAAAGATGCTTTGAAATCATTGATGGCCCGACCCACCGGCGCCTCAGGGGCCAACAGATCGTTAGCATCATAGAGCAGCGTACGGATCTTGCTGCGCAGGGCCACCAGGGATTCCGCATCGTCCGCCAGCTTGCCAACCACAACACGCGCCCGTGAGCCCAGCTCTTTCAAGGCCGCCATGGCACTGGGGTCTGAATTGTAGGAATCCCATTCCCGCAGGCCTTTCAGCACACCATCCAGGAGGTCGATCTGGCCGCCGGTTTCCCGCAACTGTTTCAACACGGGAATATCATTGGTTGGGTCAGGGTCACCCTGTGCCCCACCCTCACGCATTTGCTTTACGACCTTGCGTTTGGCAAACCAGCTCTTGGGCCACCAGGTGTCATTAGCCTCCGCCCAGGCTGGCCCCAGTACCGTCGCATCCAGCTTCTGCCAAGACAGCGCGTCATAGGTACAGCTCAGCTTGGCTTGCGTTTCGATATAGGCTTTCAGCTGAGTAACCGCCTCTTCCAGCGCGTCCAACCGTTCTGTCGCATCCGGTTCCAGCGCAAAAGAGGCCTGCTGACGATAAGCATCCAGCAGCACCTGACCGCCTTCAGCCATGGCGGTCAACTTGGGCAAGCCCACCACCCCCAAGTTGATTCCCAGCGCCTTCTCAAGTGAGGTCAGTTTCTCAACCAGCTGCGCCCCTCCAGCCTTCAGACTCCGAGCGGCGCCTACCACCTCCTCTTCCCACTGCGGTCGCCAGTCAAAGTTGCTAATCAAACCCAGAGGATGATCGACCAGGTTGCCAACCGCCTTGGCCTGCACCGCCAGCAATTCGGCCATTTCACGCAGCTTCAGCAGCTGCGCGTCATCGTGATAGGCCGCATTGGGCCAGCTCAGTTTCACCTTGGCCGCCAGATCTGTATCACGCACCTTCACGCCAATGGCATAGTGCGCGGTCAGACCATTGCGGTGCCGTTGATGCAAGGCATTCACTACCCGGTTCAAGCGGTCACGCAATGCCTTGAGTCGCTCCGCCTCCGCTTTCCAGTCACTCACCGTGGACTGGGAGGCGCTATGCCAGGAAGTCCGCAGTTGATCCAGTACATCCGCTTTCTTGGCCTTGTTGGAATGCAGCTCCAGGCAGAACTGACCCAGACCGATATCCTTGAGGCGCCGGTGCACTACCTCCAAGGCGGCGGTCTTCTCGGACACAAACAACACCTTCTTGCCCGTTCCCAGCATGTGCGCAATCAGGTTACTGATGGTCTGGCTCTTGCCCGTGCCAGGCGGGCCGATAATCACGAAATCCTTGCCGCGATCTGCCGTGGCGATAGCCGCCATTTGTGACGAATCCGCCGGCAGCGGCGTCAACAAGTCTGCCGGGGTGTATTCGCGATCAATCTCTTTGGGGTCAACAAAACGGATATCGCTTTCATACGCTTCACGGGGGGTGTCCAGCAAATGGCGCACCACTGGGCTTTCTTTGAGCGCCTCAGAGCGGTCCACCAGATCCTTCCACATCAGATACTTGGCGAAGGAGAAGTGCCCCAGCACGGTCTCTTCGACCACTTCAAAGCCCGGTACATCCTTGATGGCATGGCGCACCCGATTCCAGATGCCCGCCACATCCACACCACTGTCATCCTCAGGCAGCGCACCACTGAGGCCATGAATCTCAATACCGAAATCCTTTTTCAGCAATTCCAGCAAGGTAGTGTTAAAGCGGGGATCGTCATCATTGGCCACCATCTTCACACCACTGCGCACGGACTTCCGCTCCAGAGAAACCGGCAACAGAATCAGCGGGGCACGATAACGGCGATCATCCTTGTCCTGGGGTTTCCACAGCAAGAAACCGACCGCCAAAAACAGGGTATTGGATCCACCCTCTTTCAGCGATGTTTGTGCCTTGCGGTAAATCTCCACCGCCCGCTTATCCAGATCCTCCTGGGTCAGCTCCACCAACACCTGCTTCTTAGCGATCGCATCGCGGGCATAGACCTCTTTCAGCTCTTCGCCCGTACGTTGTCGGTGGATGTCCAAATCCTGATCCTGGGTCTTCAACTGCGGGAACGCCGCAATGGAAATCCGCGCTCCAGTGGCCAGCACATCTTCCAATTCACCAGGATCATGGCATACCAACGTCAAACTGCTTTTGCTGGGCTTCTGATTCAGCAAAGGGTTGCGCGCAGACAAATCCAGCAGCTTGCGCTGCCAACGCTCCAGACGACCACCCGGGGTATCTTCCGGCACATCCTCTTCCACATGCACCGGTGCCGACGGTAAATCTACCGGCGCAGCCTCAAGCCCCGGTTCGAAAACGTCTTCCTCATCCTTCGCTTCGGCAAGCCCGGCAATCTGGGTTTTCAGGCTAATGGGATTGATGCGATGCGCACGCGCCCGGCGAATATCGATAGCGGCGACAAACTCGTGATCCTTATCCAGAGAGACTTGCTTGATGCCATCTTTCACCGCTTGAGAGAACGGCGGTGCGGGGTGATTGGTCAGGAAGGTGGTTTCGATAAGAATCAGTTCTTTCAGGGGGATACGCTGGCGCAGGGTTTCCGCTTCGTCCACCACCACACTGGAGAGATCTTCCTTATCCAGCCAAAGCCCCACCAGCGCATGGCCTTGGGTCAGAATCACCAGCGGGTTAAGTTGAGCCTGCTCCAGTGCTGCGGCAAACAGCAAGGTGGTATCCAGGCAGGTAGCCACTTTCGCGCTTTCAATCTGGCTGGGCAGGCGAATCTTCTGGCCATTGCTTTCGAAACTGGCCGGCGGCAGCGCATAGCCTACCTGCATTTTTACAATGGCGGAATAAATGGCCGACGCCATCAGCCACACCTGCTCACGACTACCGGAGTCATAGCCATTGATACTGCCCGACTTGCCCGCCTTGCGAAGAATCTGACTAGCCTGACCCAGCAAACGGTCTACCGCCGGATCATTTGGGGTACAGAATGCGGCCAGCAGCTCAGGAATATAGGTAGCCCCGCCCCACTCATTACAGGCCAACAATTCAACTGGGATTGTCAACTCAGCCAGGCACTGCTCACCCTGAATGACCCGTATCGTTACCGTGCCACGCATGGATTCCGCCAGCCCCAGCAGGAAACCGCCATCCAGTTCCAGATCACGATCCTTCATGCCCAAAAGGCCACCCGCCGCGAGTCGATCCACCGTCCAGGTCTTCGACTTCACAAACGCAGGGGATGCCTCCAAGGTCACCGTCAGGTCTGACAGATCCTGCTCTTCATCCAGATTCTCGATCTGCAATTCCCGCAGCACAGCGAAGGCGCTCTGGTGGCAGGCGAAGTTAATCTTTTCCACCAAGGTGGTGTGGATTTTTATTTTTGACGTATCCTGGTCTGACATAACCCTTCCCTCTCAATAGATATTACAGGTTATCACTTCGCAACATATAAGAGATATGCGCCCACCCCCAAAATCTATGGCTAAGCTGCCCTACCTTTAAATTCATCATGCCACTCGATCAGCTTAGCGCCGCCAGCACGCGCGGATTTGTAGTGGAGGCGAAGCCGCAACGGAAAAGGCGCCGCTGTACCTGGCTTTGTTCGGCGGCGTCACAGCTCCGTTAACGCTTTTTCCAACCTTACGTGGAACTTACCCGAAATATCATTCTTCCACGAATCTCTAATTACAAATTGGGAATATCGGCGAACCCCTGTCCGCGACACGCGCTTCGGAAACGGCTTCCGATAGACACGAAAAACAATTTCCTTGTTGCTTCTAGGATCCGCATAAACGCCGTACGCCTCAGCGTCGAGTACGTATTGCCGCACGCGCTCGTCTTCTGACATTTCAAAGCCAAGCTCATCTAAACGCGACTCTGCCTTTACCCAGTCGCTTTTGTTGCGAGGTTCGCCAAAATACCCGGTCTCGTCCATCAGCTCTAGTTCGCTTAACGGACCGGTTCGAAGCAAAACCTCATTCCGCAATCGCGCATTTTTTCTTTTTTGTTGCTCTAGCCTCTGAGTCTCTTCCTCAGCGCTGAACTCGTCATGAAAGTGATCAAGCGCAAGTTGATGCGCGGCTTCCGTTACCGCACACATCTGAGACCTGCCCCAGCCGGTTAGGTGTCTACGCAGTCCTTCAGGCAATGCGTATCCTCTTTCATAGGTAGAAGAAGTTCCTTCACCACATAGCGGACAATAGGCCCGAGCCCCAAAAAATGATCCCTTATCGTTAGGAAGTGGTTCCACTGTTTCGATTATTTTCTCAGCCACTGAATCTAACCAATGGTAAGACTCGGACCGATCGTTGCAGCGATAGTAGCTCCGCAGGATTTCTTGATAGGCAGCTGGTGCCAACCCGAGAATTGCATATCGGGCCGACCACAGTTCCTGCTCGAGTTTCTTGATTTGTTCCTCAGGTGTACCCCATTGCCGCCGCATTACAATCTCCTACTCGTGTTCCACTATACCGATAAACTTTCATAGCCGCCGAACGCCTTGCTCACCGGAAAATTAGGAGCGCAGCGAGTAATTTTTCCGTGTGCAGAAAATTGTTATATTTCACCTGCACTTCTCAGTTGTTCCAAGGTCACCAAATATTGGTTGGCTACAAGTTGTACTGCATACCCAATATCCAATACCGGGAACTTCACTTGCTTACCGAAGGCCTCTTGAAAGATGGCATCTAGGCTTTTGCCATGCGTGTCAAAGCTAGTGATACGGTAAATAAAGTAGAGGTAATTTAGCTTGTCGCCATGATCGTTTTTAACTTGTGCGAGCAGGCTATTTACATCCATCGCTCGATTCAAACTCGACCAAGATTGGTTTGAAGGCTCTAACTGATCTTTATGAGGCAGCAGAGGCTCATTTAGTAGCTTGTGGTAATCCCGCTTAAAAGCATCAACCATGCCGGAATATCGAATTGCTGTTTGGGCAGGGTCGTCAAATAGATAGATCATCCAGAAATAGTTTTCAAGGATCGATCTGGAAAGAATATGAGTTATATAGCGTTCATTTACGCTAGCATTTTTATCGCATGTGAAGCTTTCAAGAAGTGTTCCTGCTATTGAGTAAAAACGCAGCGCTTCTTGGCCAAAGAAACCATTTGCACCGCCTTGCGATGCGAGCTGCTTGATGGCATCAAGCTCATTTTCCAGCCGTTTAAAATAATCTTCCATATGCTTCCTTCGAAATATAACGACAAAGCTCAGCCGCCGCCCGGCCGCGCCAGCGGCTGGGCGGTCGGCTGGAGTGCCTTGTTATGTTTTTCCACCTCGGCTGCGAGAGTGCCTTGCTCCTGGGCGAGCTTGGAAATTGTCTGCGCCAATTGTTCAAGCTTCGCATTCTGACTCTCGATGAGGGTAGCTTGAGAAGATATCTGCGCTTCTATTTGCTTCTTCTCAATAGAAGGCGCAATGAACGGCACTGCGACCAAGCAAATTGTTGCAAGAACGAGCATTCCCGTTAGCCAATTCAGCCTGTGCGACAGGCGTTCGTTGATCTTTGCAGCCCTTACCGTGATTACGGCCTGAATAAGAGCTTCTTCGCTTTTGTGCCCATTCGGGTTGTTGTTGAGGCGTTCAACAACCTGATCTAGCGACGCCTCCAGATACTCCTTCGCGCTGGGCTTCTGCTTTTTCGTTGCGAAGTCACTCATTGATGACTCACTCCCAAGAAACATAACGCCTTAATAACCGGCAGCGTTGTGGCGAAGCCACGATTTTAGCTGTCCGGCGCCGAAGGCGCGTAGTTGATTGATTTGTTAAGGCTTTATGCTTCAACTAATGACTCTCTCGTTTCTCCAAATTTTTCGCAAACCTCTTTTGCGGCCTGAAGGGTAACCTTGTTGATCACTGACTTGGCAGTGTAATAGTTGCCATAGACATCACAGACTCTGACTTTTACTTTCATCTTGTTGTCCTGCACTTTAGGCAAATAGTTACCCCATGACTCTTCCTGTTCGAAGTATACGACTCCATTACATCGCTTACCTTCGAGTAAGTAGGTATCAATTTGATTCTCTGTAAGTTGATTTCTTTGCATAAGAAATGGGAATACTTTCGAATCATCTCCTAGCTTCATTACAAAGTCTGATTTTGATGCAGTTAGCTCCTTAAGCCAGAACCAAAGAAATGGGAGGGAATGACTTTGTGACTTGTACCCAACATGAATCTCTTTTATATCCGTAGGTGCACTACCTACATTAGTTATGGATAGATAAATAGATATAGCTGTTCTATGTGCCTGATGGCCATTCCATGTTCTTGGAGTATCGAAAGATGCGCAAAATGTGGGGCCTTGCAGAATTTCCATCTTTAATTTTGGTTTTCGTTTAAGAGCCTTGAATATCCCTGTGACCCAACCCAAAAAAAGAGTGACCAAAAAAATAATAAGGGCCAAAAAACCAGAATTACTATTTGTCCAATTAATTATAGATTCCATACTCTCAGTCATTTGTAGCCTTAACATTTTTAATACTACGCATGCGCATATACGCTCATGCTCAGATTGATCCTTGATCATGCTCGGTATCAACGGCCCCATCAGCTACAACCCATTGATGAGCAAAGTATTTTAAAGTATCACCGAGCACATGTAAGCACAAGGCTGCAGCAATACAGGCATTCTCGCCGAGCCATAAAAATAGTCGGTATAAAACATCGAGTCTTCAGGCCACGACTTCCCGTTCAGTCATTGTCATGGCACATTAACTTCAAATGAGACCATTTTGGACGGAGTGACGACGAAGTGCAATTTAAAAACCACGGAAAGCTGCAGCCTCTGCCAGAGGGTATTCCGGTGCATCAGGGAGGACAAAGGGATCTGCTCCGCCGACCCTCCGCGCCAGGGATGGCGCGGCGGAGCCTCCAGGGAAGGATTCACGGCGTGTCGGCGGAGCGGGCCCTTTGTCCGATGTTTACGCCGAGGTGAAAGAGATCATTTGTTTAGAGCTTATGTTCTGCTGCGTAGAACCGGCCAGCTAAAGCGGCCTCTACAAGTCGGCGCCAATTCGAATGTAAACGGCGCCAACAGGCGGCTTCGATACTATAAAGAGGCAACAGAGAACGACTCCCACGACCGTGACATGCCATGGATGGCATGTCTGAGCTTACAGGGATGTACTCGTAGCGTGTCGTGAGAGACGGCTATGTTGCCTCTGCACTCGAGTAGAAGCGGCCGCTACAAAAGACGGTGCCGCTCCCCTTCCTTTTAGCCACAAAAAAACCGGCCGCAGCCGGTTTTTCTCATTCAGCAATAACGCTCATGCTTAGGCCAACTTACTTGCCTAACAGGGTGTTCGCCTTTTCAACCACGTTGTCGACGGTGAAGCCGAACAGCTTGAACAGGTCACCGGCAGGAGCCGACTCACCGAAGGTATGCATGCCGATGATGTCGCCACCGAAGCCCACATACTTGTACCAGTAGTCGGCAATGCCGGCTTCTACCGCCAGACGCTTGGTCACGGCGGCGGGCAGCACGCTTTCCTTATAGTCGGCAGACTGGGCATCGAACACATCGGTACAAGGCAGAGACACCACGCGCACCTGCTTGCCGTCGGCGCTCAGCTGCTGCTGGGCCGCCATCGCCAGCTCGATTTCGGAGCCGGTGGCGATGATGATGAGCTCGGGCGTGCCGGCACAGTCTTTCAACACATAGCCGCCCTTGGCCACGTCGGCCAGCTGGGCGTCGGTGCGATCGATCTGACCCAGGTTCTGACGGGAGAAGATCAGCGCGGTGGGGCCGTCTTTTCGCTCGATGGCCGCTTTCCAGGCCACGGCAGACTCAACCTGATCACAGGGGCGCCAGGTGCTCATGTTCGGGGTCAGACGCAGCGAAGCAATCTGCTCAACCGGCTGGTGAGTCGGGCCGTCTTCACCCAGACCGATGCTGTCGTGGGTATAAACGAAGAGGGAGCGCTGCTTCATCAGTGCCGCCATGCGCAGGGCGTTGCGGGCATATTCCGTAAACATCAGGAAGGTGCCGCCGTAGGGCACAAAACCGCCGTGCAGGGCGATGCCGTTCATGATGGCGCTCATGCCGAACTCGCGTACACCGTAGTGCAGGTAGTTACCGCCGGCGTCTTCGGCGCTGATGGGCTGGGAGCCCTTGTGCATGGTCAGGTTGCTGGGGGCCAGATCGGCACTGCCGCCGAGCAGCTCGGGCAGAATGGCACCAAAGGCGTCCAACGCATTCTGGGACGCCTTGCGGGTGGCAATCTTGGCCGGGTTAGCCTGCAGGGTCTTGATGAAGTCGGCACTCTGGGCAGCCCAGTCGGCAGGTAGCTCACCGTTAACGCGACGCTTCAGCTCGGCAGCCAGTTCCGGATGGGCGGCGGCGTAGGCGGCGAACTGCTCGTTCCAGGCGGCTTCGGCGGCGGCACCCTTGGCCTTGGCATCCCAGTCGGCATAAATGTCGGCGGGGATCTCGAACGGAGCATGGCTCCAGCCCAGCTGTTCGCGGGTGGCGGCAATTTCCGCTTCGCCCAGGGGGGCGCCGTGACAGTCGTGGGTGCCGCCCTTGTTGGGCGAGCCGAAACCGATGACGGTTTTACAGCAGATCAGGGTCGGACGAGCGGTGTCGGCGCGGGCGGCGTCGATGGCGGCAGTCAGGGCCGCGCTATCGTGGCCGTCTACGTCGGCAATCACCTGCCAGCCGTAGGCTTCGAAGCGTTTGGGGGTATCGTCGCTGAACCAGCCGTCGACGTGACCGTCGATGGAGATGCCGTTGTCATCCCAGAAGGCAATCAGCTTGCCCAGACCCAGAGTACCGGCCAGGGAGCAGGCTTCGTGGGAGATGCCTTCCATCAGGCAGCCATCACCCAAAAAGGTGTAGGTGTGGTGGTCGACTACGTCATGACCGGGGCGGTTGAACTGGGCGGCCAGGGATTTTTCGGCGATGGCCATGCCCACGGCATTGGTGATGCCCTGACCCAGGGGGCCGGTGGTGGTTTCGATACCCGGCGCATAACCGTACTCCGGGTGACCCGGGGTCTTGGAGTGCAGCTGGCGGAACTGTTTGAGATCGTCGATGGACAGCTCGTAGCCGGTCAGGTGCAGCAAAGAGTACAGCAGCATGGAGCCATGGCCGTTGGACAGAATAAAGCGGTCGCGGTCGGCCCAGTCGGGGTTGCCGGGGTTGTGCTTGAGGTAATCGCGCCACAACACCTCGGCGATATCCGCCATGCCCATGGGGGCGCCGGGGTGACCGGAATTGGCTTTCTGTACCGCATCCATACTGAGTGCGCGCACGGCATTGGCCAGCACTTGACGAGAAGGCATCGACATCTCCTGAGAACATTAACTTGAAAGGGGTGAAGAAAACGGCGGTATTGTCCCAAAGACTGCCAGAGGGCGCAAATCTAATCTCCCCAGGTCAAAAGGAGTGATTAAACCGGGTGGGCAAGGAGGCGGCCAGACGACTTTTTACTGGCAATCGGTGCGACGGCTCTCTAGAATAGCCATCCAGATGTTAATACCGCCATCTTCAGGTCGGCATTACACCCCAGATTAATTCAAGTTAGGAAAGTATCATGGCCAGACTGTTTACCTCCGAGTCCGTATCCGAAGGTCATCCGGACAAAATTGCCGATCAGATCTCCGATGCGGTACTGGACGCCATCATAGAGCAGGATCCCAAGGCACGCGTGGCCTGCGAAAGCTTCGTCAAGACCGGCATGGTGATCGTGGGTGGTGAGATTTCCACCAGCGCCTGGGTCGACATCGAAGAGCTGGTACGCCGTACCGTGCGTGACATCGGCTACACCAGCTCCGACATGGGCTTCGACGGCGAAAGCTGCGCCGTGCTCAACGCCATCGGTAAACAGTCTCCGGACATCGCCATGGGCGTAGACCGGAAAGATGAAGACCCCTACGCCCAGGGTGCCGGCGATCAGGGCCTGATGTTCGGTTATGCGTCCAACGAAACCGATGTGCTGATGCCCGCTCCCATTACCTACGCCCATCGTCTGGTCAAGCGCCAGGCCCATGTGCGCAAGGCCCGCGAGCTGCCCTGGCTGCGCCCGGACGCCAAATCCCAGGTCACCTTCGCCTACGACGACAGCGGCAAGCCCGTTGCCATCGACACTGTGGTGTTGTCTACCCAGCACGGCCCGGACATCGATCAGGCCACCCTGCGCGAAGCGGTGATGGAGATGATCATCAAGCCGGTGCTGCCGGCCGAGTGGCTGAGCAAAGACACCAAGTACCTCATCAACCCCACCGGCCAGTTCATCATCGGTGGTCCCATGGGTGACTGCGGCCTGACCGGGCGCAAGATCATCGTCGACACCTACGGCGGCATGGCCCGTCACGGCGGCGGTGCCTTTTCGGGCAAGGATCCGTCCAAGGTGGACCGTTCCGCCGCCTATGCCGCTCGCTACGTGGCCAAGAACATCGTCGCCGCCGGCCTGGCCGAGCGCTGTGAGATTCAGGTCTCCTACGCCATCGGTGTGGCCGAGCCCACCTCCATCAGCGTGGAAACCTTCGGCACCGGCAAGGTGGCAGAAGAGCTGATCGATGCCCTAGTACGCGAACACTTCGATCTGCGCCCCTACGGCCTGATCCAGATGCTGGACCTGAACCGTCCCATCTATCAGTCCACCGCCGCCTACGGCCACTTCGGTCGGGACGAGTTCCCCTGGGAAGCGACCGATAAGGCCGAACTGTTGCGTGACGCCGCCGGTCTGAAGTAAGTGATAAGGGGAAGCGCAGGCTTCCCCTTTTTGATCGAGCATACCTTGCCGCCACCGACACAGATGGTGGGATTCGCTTCGCTCATCGCCAAGCTACCGCCCAACCGACACCTTGGGTGCAGAAATGAGGGTAAAGGGTACCGCTCCGCCGACCGTCACATGCCATGGATGGCGTGTGCTGAGCGCTACATGGATGTATTTACAGCGTGTCGGGGGAGCGGTTCCTTTACCCGATGGTTACGGTACCTGAAGCCATGAAACCTGACGAACTCCTTTTCCAGCGCGTGCACGACCGGGTCACAGAGTGCCTGGCACTGGCCGCTCGTCACACCGACCGGAACTTTGAACCGGCCCGGGTGTGCTTCAACCAACGTGGTCGCATCGCCGGCTCGGCCTGGCTGGAGCGCTGGGAGCTGCGTTTCAACCCGGTATTGCTGGCCGATAACGAAGCCGAGTTCATGGCCGAGATCATTCCCCATGAAGTGGCCCACCTGGTGGCCTTCGCCTGCTTCGGCAAGGTCAAACCCCACGGTCGGGAATGGCAGAGCATCATGCTGTCGGTATTCGGACTCCAGCCACGCACTCGTCACCAGCTGAACACCGCCAAAGTGGCCCCGACCTTTCCATACGACTGCGATTGTCGCCGGCATCAGCTGAGTGTACGTCGCCATAACAGCATTCAACGCGGCAAACAGCGCTATCAATGCCTGCATTGTAATAAACTGTTGTCGTTATCCGTGACTAACACCACCAGAAGGAAAGTCCCATGATCAAGATTGGCGATAAACTGCCCGAACAGAGCTTTACCTTTGTCACCGACGCCGGCAAAACCGGCGCCGACAGCGCCGCGCTCTTTGGCGGAAAGAAAGTGATTATCTTCGCCGTACCCGGCGCCTTTACTCCCACCTGTTCCAACGCCCATTTGCCCGGCTTTGTGGCGCTGGCCGACCGGTTCAGGGCCAAGGGTGTGAGTCTGTGCTGTCTGTCGATCAACGATGCCTTCGTGATGCGCGCCTGGCAGCAGGCCCAGAACGCCAACGCCATCACCATGCTGGCCGACGGTGCCGGCACCTTCACCCAGGCGTTGGGCCTTGCCAAAGACACGGGTGACTTCGGCGGCCTGCGCGCCCAGCGTTTTGCACTGGTGGCAGAAGATGGCGTGGTCACCGCCTTGCAGCTAGAAGCACCGGGCAAGTTTGAGGTGTCTTCCGCCGAGGCCATGCTGGAGCTGGTATAACGACACCAGGGATGGGGGAGGCCCTCCATCCCTGATCACGGCTTTCTACCCGCGCTTCCCCATTCCCTGTCCGACCCTGGCCCCTTTCCCCGCCCCCGCCGCGGGTGGTAAACTGCCCCATTACAAAACCATAAAAAATAACGAGTCGTGCGCTATTTCATTTTACTTTTGGGCTTCAGCTCCTGGCTGGCCTATGGCGAAGCCCTGTCCTTTCGTCAGGCCAAAAAAGTCGCTCCCGGTATTTATACCGACTATCCGGTTAGCTTTTACTGCGGTTGCCCCATCGGTGCCCAGGGCAAAAAACTGGTACCGGATCTGGAACGCTGCGGCTACCAGGTGCGCAAACAGCAGAAGCGGGCCAGCCGCATCGAGTGGGAGCACGTGGTCCCGGCCTGGGAATTCGGTCACCAGCGCCAGTGCTGGCAGCAGGGTGGCCGAAAAAACTGTACCCGCAGCGATGCCCTGTTCAAGCAGATGGAAGGCGATTTGCACAATCTGGTGCCGGCGGTCGGCGAGGTCAACGGCGATCGCTCCAATTACCGTTTTTCCGAATGGAACGGTAGGCCGAACCAGTATGGCCATTGCCAGATGCTGGTCGACTTCAAGGGCAGAAAAGTACAGCCGCCCGAGGCCAGCCGGGGGGCCATCGCCCGTACCTATCTGTATATGCAGCAACAATACCGGCTGAAAATCGCCTCGCAGCAGTTGAAACTGTTTGAGGTCTGGAATCGGCAGTATCCGGCAAGCCAATGGGAATGCGAGCGGGATCATCGTATCAGCGCCATTCAGGGCAACAGCAACCCCTTTGTAAAGGAACAGTGCAAACATTATGCGTATACCTCGAATCCATGAGCCCGCGGCCCTGTCATGCGGACTTGAACTGTCGCTGTCGAGCGATGGGGCCAGCCATGTGGGCCGGGTGCTGCGCATGCAGCCCGGCCAGCAGCTGGTGCTGTTCAACGGTCAGGGTGGCCAGTATCAGGCCGAGATCCTGCAGGCCGACAAAAAGTCGGTTCTGGTTCGTGTCGGCGACTTCGAGGCCGCCGACTGCGAATCGCCGCTGCACTTTCATCTGGGCCAGGTGATCAGCCGCGGCGACAAAATGGAATTCACCATCCAGAAGTCGGTCGAACTGGGCGTGAATGTGATCACTCCGCTGTTCTCCAGCCGCTGCGGCGTCAAGCTTTCCGGTGAAAGGCTGGAAAAAAAGCTGCAGCAATGGCAGAACATCGCCATCGCCGCCTGCGAACAATGCGGCCGCAACCGTGTGCCCGACATCCGCCCGGCCATGGCCCTGGAGCAGTGGCTGGCACAGGAAACCACCGCGCTCAGGCTCAACCTGCACCCGAAAGCCGAATACAGCGTCAATACCTTGCCGCCGCCCGGCGCCGGTGTCAGGCTGCTGGTGGGCCCCGAAGGCGGCCTGTCCGACGACGAAATCATCCGGGCCCGTGAACACGGCTTTATTGATATACTGCTCGGCCCCCGGGTACTGAGAACCGAAACCGCGGCCCTGACCGCCATCACCGCCCTGCAATGCCGATTTGGAGATCTTGCATGACCATTAAACTGGGAATCGTGATGGACCCCATCCAGTCCATCAACATCAAGAAAGACACCAGCTTCGCCATGCTGCTGGAAGCCCAGCACCGCGGCTATGAGCTGTGGTACATGGAGATGAGCGACCTGAGCCTGCGTGACGGCGAGTCCTTCGGCCACATGGCCCGGCTGACCGTAAAGGAAGACGCCAACCAGTGGTTCACCCTGGAAGAAGCCGAACGCCAGCCGTTGAGCTCGCTCGACGTGATCCTGATGCGCAAGGATCCCCCTTTCGATACCGAGTTCATTTACGCCACCTACCTGCTGGAACGGGCCGAAGAAAAAGGTACCCTGATCGTCAACAAGCCCCAGAGCCTGCGCGACGCCAACGAAAAGCTCTATACCGCCTGGTTCTCCGAGTTTACCCCCACCACCCTGGTCAGCCGCAAGAGCAGTGATATCCGCGCCTTTCATCAGGAGCACAAAGACATCATCATCAAACCGCTCGACGGCATGGGTGGCGCCTCGATCTTTCGGGTAAAACAGGACGATCCCAACCTGGGCGTCATTATCGAAACCCTGACCGAACACGGCAGCCGCTACTGTATGGTGCAGGCCTATATTCCCGCCATCAAGGACGGTGACAAGCGGGTGCTGGTGGTGGATGGCGAGCCGGTGCCCTATTGCCTGGCCCGTATTCCCCAGGGCGGTGAAACCCGGGGCAATCTGGCCGCCGGTGGCCGGGGTGAAGCGCGCCCCCTGAGCGACAGCGATCGCCGCATCGCCGAGGCGCTGGGCCCGACACTCAAGGCAAAGGGGCTGATCTTCGTGGGGCTGGATATTATCGGTGATAAGCTGACCGAGGTGAATGTCACCAGCCCGACCTGCGTGCGGGAAATCGAAGCCGCCTTCCCGGTCAACATCTCCGGCATGCTGATGGACGCCATCGAAAAGCGTCTATCCTGACAGTAACACCCGACCGCTACCCCGCCCGCCTTGTGCCGGCGGGGCCATGACCAACCCAAGACGAGATGACATGGACTCACTGCAACATCATTTTCTTATTGCCATGCCCAGCCTCAAGGATCCCTTCTTCGCCGGCTCCGTGACCTATATTTGCGAGCACAACGACGAAGGCGCCATGGGGCTGGTGATCAACATTCCTATCGATATGCCGCTGCATGAGCTGTTGCATCAGCTGGAGATGACCCCCGATGACAAGCCAGAACTGGACAAACCGGTGCTGCAGGGTGGCCCTGTGGCTGCAGATCGGGGCTTTGTACTGCACAGCCCGGTGGAAGGGTTCAGTTCGAGTCAGTTGCTGACCGATAACCTGATGATTACCACCTCGCCGGACGTGTTGGAAACCCTGGGCACCGAACAGGCGCCCGAGCACTATCTGGTTGCCCTGGGCTACGCAGGCTGGACACCGGGACAGCTGGAGCAGGAGTTGACTGAAAACAGCTGGCTGACCATTCCCGCCGACACCGGGCTTATCTTCGATACTCCCCTCGCCCAGCGCTGGCATCAGGCCATAGGGCGCCTGGGTATCGATCCACGCCACCTGTCGTCTCAAGTGGGTCACGCATGAGCCTGACCTTACTGGGCTTCGATTACGGCATGAAAAGCATCGGTGTGGCGGTCGGGCAGCAGATCACCGCCTCGGCTCGCCCCCTGCTGGCACTGAAGGCCAACGAAGGGGTGCCCAACTGGGATCAGATAGCGGATTTGCTGAAAGAGTGGCAACCGACGCTGCTGGTGGTCGGGCTGCCACTCAATATGGACGGTACCGAACAGGACATCAGCCGCCGCGCCCGCAAGTTTGCCAACCGGCTGCACGGCCGCTTCGGTATCAGGGTTGAGCTGCAGGACGAGCGCCTGACCACCACCGATGCCCGCGCCCGCCTGTTCGAAGCCGGTGGTTACAAGGCCCTCGGTAAAGGTGCGGTAGATGCGGTGTCGGCGCAGCTGATCCTGGAATCCTGGATGGAAGACCCTTCGGGTGGCGGTAAGCCATAAGCCTGTCTTTTAGTCACAAGTCATTGAGAATGACCGTCATGCGAAGCGGTTGCGCTTCGCCGAACCTCGGCGTACGGAGGAGCAATGTGCTTTGCCCGATGAAAGCGCACGATACCGCAAGCGACAAAAATTTGTGCCGATGAGACAAGCTGACCGCTTTGTTTTCTTCCCTTGCATGATACAAAAACAAAAAACCCGCCGAAGCGGGTTTTTTAGGTCTTGAATTACCGAAGGGTAATTACAGAACCTGAATCTGTGAAGCCTGCGGACCCTTGGCACCTTCAGTAGCGGTGTAGGATACTGCCTGGCCTTCTGCCAGAGTTTTGAAACCACTACCGACGATTTCGGAGAAGTGGGCAAACAGATCTTTGCTGCCGTCAGCCGGAGTGATGAACCCAAAACCTTTTGCTTCGTTAAACCATTTTACGGTACCGTTAGCCATTTTTTCTTACCTTTATTTTAGTGACGAGCTCATGCTCGGAAAATGCAACAAATATCAAATAAGGGAAGCTTGGTGACTGTAGTGCCATAAGGAACGAACAATGTACAACGGCCGCGCTAACTTGAATCTTTTGCTGGAGTGCACTCTACGGGAGTCGAGGGGTGTCGTCAAACTTTATCGCGAATATTTTTGTATGAATAACATACAATAAAAAAGGCGCCGAGAGGCGCCTTTTTCCAATCGTACTATCTCGCAATACCGCTTATTCGCCCTTGGCGATACGGGCATGCATTTCCTGTACTGAAATAACCGACGCGGTGGCGTCATGCGCCATCGCCATCACGGTAGCGAAGGCACCGTTCAGGGTGGTGGTGTAGGCCAGTTTCTGGGCCAGGGCACCACGGCGCAGCTGTCGCGAGTCTTCGATGGCCTGACGACCCTCCGCGGTGTTGACGATGTAGGTGTACTCATTGTTCTTGATGCGATCAAGAATATGAGGACGGCCTTCATGTACCTTGTTCACCAGACGCGGGTTGATGTTGGCTTCGCCCAGCACCACGGCAGTGCCGTGAGTGGCATCCAGCTGATAACCGGCTTCCAGCAGGCTGGCGGCCAGATCGACCACTCGCTGCTTGTCACTGTGACGCACGGACAACAGGGCACGGCCTTCTTTCGGTACACCTTTACCGGCGCCCAGGTGAGCCTTGCCAAAGGCTTCGGCGAAGGTTTCCCCCACGCCCATCACTTCACCGGTAGAACGCATTTCAGGACCGAGCAGCGGATCGACACCCGGGAACTTGTTGAACGGCAGCACCACTTCCTTGACGGAATAATAAGGCGGAATGATTTCCCTGGTCACACCCAGCTCGGCCAGTGACTTGCCGGCCATGACCCGGGCAGCTACCTTGGCCAGCGGAATACCGGTGGCTTTGGACACGAAGGGCACGGTACGAGCGGCACGCGGGTTGACTTCGATAAGGTAGATATCGTTACCCTTGACCGCGAACTGGATGTTCATCAGACCGACGACCCCCAGCTCCAGGGCCAGCTTGCGCACCTGCTCGCGCATCTCGTCCTGAATGGCCTTGCTCAGGGTATAGGGAGGCAGAGAGCAACCGGAGTCACCGGAGTGAACGCCCGCCTGCTCGATGTGCTCCATGATACCGCCGATGACCACGTCTTTGCCGTCACAGATGGCATCGACATCCACTTCGGTGGCGTCATCGAGGAAACGATCCAGCAGTACCGGTGACTCGTTGGACACGGTAACCGCTTCGTTGAAGTAACGACGCAGATCCTGCTCGTCATAGACGATTTCCATCGCCCGGCCGCCCAGTACATAAGAAGGACGAACCACCAGCGGGTAACCGATCTTCTCGGCCAGAGACACCGCCTGCTCCATGGCAGTCACGGTGGCGTTCTGCGGCTGCTTCAGCCCCAGGCGCTCTACTGCCTGCTGGAAGCGCTCACGGTCTTCGGCACGGTCAATGGCATCCGGGCTGGTACCTATGATGGGTACACCGGCAGCTTCAAGGTCGCGAGCCAGTTTTAGCGGCGTCTGGCCGCCGTACTGTACGATCACGCCCTTGGGCTTTTCGATGCGCACGATTTCCAGCACATCTTCCAACGTGACCGGCTCGAAGTAGAGACGATCGGAGGTGTCATAATCGGTGGATACGGTTTCCGGGTTACAGTTGACCATGATGGTTTCAAAACCGTCTTCCCGCAGGGCCAGCGCAGCATGTACACAGCAGTAGTCGAATTCGATACCCTGACCGATACGGTTGGGGCCGCCACCCAGGATCATGATCTTGTCTTTATCGGACGGCTTGGCTTCACATTCGTCATCATAGGATGAGTACATGTAAGCGGTATCGGTCGAAAACTCGGCGGCGCAGGTGTCTACCCGCTTGTAAACCGGGAATATTTCGTAGCGATGGCGCAGCTTGCGTACTTCACCTTCGGACACACCCAGCAGTTTGCCCAGGCGGATGTCGGCAAAGCCCTTGCGCTTCAGGCTGCGCAGCAACTCGGGAGACAGGTCGGCCATGCCGAGTTCTTTTACCTGATCTTCCAGCTTGACCAGATCTTCAATCTGCACCAGGAACCAGCGGTCCACATTGGTCAGCTTGAAGACGCCGTCAACGCTCATGCCGGCACGGAAGGCATCGGCAATGTACCAGATTCGCTCGGGGCCCGGCTCTTGCAGCTCGTGGCGAATGCGCGACAGGCTGTCTGAATCGTTGAGGTCAACGATGGGATCGAAGCCGTGCTGACCGGTTTCCAGGCTGCGCAATGCTTTTTGCATCGATTCCTGGAAGTTACGGCCGATGGCCATGACTTCACCGACCGACTTCATCTGGGTAGTCAGACGATCGTTGGCGCCGGCAAATTTCTCGAAGTTGAAGCGTGGTATCTTGGTCACGACATAGTCGATGGCCGGCTCGAACGAGGCCGGAGTCAGGCCACCGGTGATGTCGTTTTGCAGCTCGTCCAGGGTGTAACCGATGGCCAGCTTGGCCGCTACCTTGGCAATCGGGAAACCGGTTGCCTTGGAAGCCAGAGCAGAAGAACGGGATACCCGCGGGTTCATCTCGATGATGACCATGCGACCGGTCTTGGGGTCGATCCCGAACTGCACGTTGGAGCCGCCGGTTTCCACGCCAATTTCGCGCAGCACCGCCAGCGAGGCGTTACGCATCAGCTGGTATTCTTTGTCGGTCAGGGTCTGGGCCGGTGCCACGGTAATGGAGTCACCGGTATGTACGCCCATGGCATCGAAGTTTTCGATGGCGCAGACGATGATGCAGTTATCGTTACGATCCCGCACCACTTCCATCTCGTATTCTTTCCAGCCGATCAGGGATTCGTCGATCAGCAGCTCGTTGGTCGGCGACAGATCCAGACCACGGGTACAGATTTCTTCAAATTCTTCACGGTTATAGGCGATGCCGCCGCCGGTGCCACCCATGGTGAACGAAGGACGGATGATACAGGGGAAACCCACCTCTTCCTGAACCTTGTAGGCCTCTTCCATGGTGCGGGCGATGCCGGCACGCGGACAGGCCAGACCGATGCTCTTCATTGCCTTGTCGAAACGGCTGCGATCTTCGGCCTTGTCGATGGCATCGGCGGTGGCACCGATCATCTCGACGCCAAACTCGGCCAGTACGCCGTGCTTTTCCAGCTCCAGGGCACAGTTCAGTGCGGTCTGGCCACCCATGGTGGGCAGAATCGCATCCGGACGCTCTTTTTCGATGATCTTGCGCACCACTTCCCAGTGGATGGGCTCGATATAGGTCGCATCGGCCATCTCCGGATCGGTCATGATGGTGGCCGGGTTGGAGTTCACCAGAATGACCCGGTAACCTTCTTCACGCAGGGCCTTGCAGGCCTGAGCGCCGGAGTAGTCGAATTCACAGGCCTGACCAATCACAATCGGGCCTGCGCCCAGGATCAGAATGCTCTGTATGTCTGTACGTTTTGGCATAACTCTTCCCTACTCCTTACGCGCGGTACTGCTTAATCAAATCGATAAAGTGGTCGAACAGGTCGGCCGCTTCATGCGGGCCCGGGCTCGCCTCGGGGTGCCCCTGAAAGCTGAACGCCGGCTTGTCGGTACGATGAATACCCTGCAGGGTTCCATCGAACAGCGACACATGGGTGGCACGCACGTTGTCAGGCAAGGTGGTTTCGTCCACCGCAAAGCCATGGTTCTGGCTGGTGATCATCACCACGCCTTTGTCCAGGTCTTTCACCGGGTGATTGGCGCCGTGATGACCGTGCCCCATTTTAATGGTTTTGGCACCACTGGCCAGGCCCAGTAACTGGTGACCCAGGCAGATACCGAACACCGGAATGTCGGTTTCCAGGAAGGCTTTGATGGCCTCGATGGCATAGTCACAGGGCTCGGGGTCACCGGGGCCGTTGGACAGGAAGATACCGTCCGGATTCAACGCCAGCACGTCGGCAGCCGGGGTCTGGGCCGGTACTACCGTCAGGCGGCAGCCGCGGTCCACCAGCATGCGCAGAATGTTGCGTTTCACACCATAGTCATAGGCCACCACATGGTAGGGCAATTCGGCCTCGGCAGGCTGACTGTGGCCTTCGCCCAGGGTCCAGCTGCCTTCATTCCAGGGATAAGCCTTGGCGGTGGTGACTTCCTTTGCCAGATCCATGCCTTTCAGGCCGGGAAACGCCCTGGCTTCGGCCAGAGCTGCCGCTTCGTCCAGATTCACACCGGCGATGATACAACCGGCCTGAGCGCCTTTTTCACGCAGGATACGGGTCAGCTTGCGAGTATCGATATCGGCAATACCCACTATGTTATGGGCTTTGAGGTAATCGGAAAGAGAGCGCTGATTGCGGAAGTTAGAGGCGATAATGGGCAGATCACGAATGATCAGGCCCTGGGCATGCACCCTATCGGACTCTTCATCTTCAGCATTAGTGCCGGTATTGCCTATATGAGGATAAGTAAGCGTAACGATTTGACGGGAATAAGATGGGTCGGTGAGGATTTCCTGGTATCCCGTCATCGACGTATTGAATACCACTTCACCGACGGAACAACCGTCGGCACCAATGGCTGTACCAGGGAAGACAGAACCGTCTTCCAATACAAGCAGCGCTGAGTGAGTCAAGACAACCTCCAAGTTAATTCTTATAAATCAACAATTTACCTGGCTGTCCCGAGGTGCAGACAAAAAAATATTACTGCATCCCGGCTAATACTGGGCAAATTCTGCGTATTTTATATAAAAGCAGCGTTTTCGACAAACTTTTTCGTTAAAAACCTTTCATCCCGCCAGAGAACGGCGAAAATAGAAATAAAAGTCGATAAAAAATGCATAAAAAGCAAAACAAAAGAGAAATAGGTAAGAAAATAATCGGGTTGAAATAGAATTTAATATTTTGATATGAAAAATAAAAGATAATAAAATAAACAATTACAAATCAATACGTTACAAAATAATAAAAACGAAAAACCCAGCCTAAACCCCGATTTTTTCTCACTAATAGGGGGTTAAAGCCGAGTTCATCGTCTTAATGCATTACTTAAGGTTCAATACGTCCTGCATGTCGTACAGACCCGCCTGTTGGCCGGCTATCCAGGCCGCGGCCCGCACGGCACCATTGGCAAAGGTCAGCCGATTGGACGCCTTGTGGGTGATCTCGACGCGCTCACCGATGTCCACGAACATGGCGGTATGTTCACCGACGATATCACCGGCACGCACGGTGGCAAAACCGATGGTGTTGCGATCCCGCTCTCCGGTAATGCCCTCTCGGCCATACACGGCGCACTCTTTCAGGTCCCGGCCCAGGGTGTCGGCAATCACCTCGCCCATGCTCAGCGCGGTACCCGACGGCGCATCGACCTTGTGTCTGTGATGGGCTTCGACAATTTCGATATCGGTGTAATCGCCCATGACCCTGGCGGCCTGCTCCAGCAACTTGAACACCAGATTAACGCCGACGCTGTAGTTGGAGGCCATGACCATGGCGATCTCGGCGGCAGCGGCGTGAATCTCGGCCTTTTGTGCCTCATCGAAACCGGTGGTGCCGATGACCAGTCGCTTGCCGTGCTGTCGAGCCAGGGCGATATTGGCCAGGGTCGCTTCCGGCCGGGTAAAGTCGATGATCACGTCTACCTGTTCGATCACCGCCGCCAAACTGTCGGTGACCATCACATCCAGCCGGCCGACATTGGCCAGCTCACCCACATCGACGCCCAGTACCGTGGAGCCGGCATGCTCAATGGCCGCGGTCAGGGTGACGCCTTCGGTATGAGTCACTGACTCCACCAACACCTTGCCCATGCGTCCGTTACAGCCAGCCACGGCGATGCGAACCGGATTTGTCATGCTGTTATTCCTTTATTCATGTAAGCCGAAGGGTAAACCGGAAGTTTGCCAGATAAGAGTAGGCTTTAAAACGAAAAAGCCGTGAGGAGTAAAGCAAGAGAGCGTCATGACTATTTACGCCTTACTCCTCACGCCTCCCTCTCTTTCAAGGGTATAAAAAAACCGGCGGCTGCCGGTTTTTTCAGAATCAGGCGATTTCGAGCAGTTCAACTTCGAACACCAGAGTCGCGCACGGCGGGATGGAGCCGGCACCCTGTTCGCCATAGGCCAGATCGTGGGGCACATACAGCTTCCACTTGGAGCCAACCGGCATCAGTTGCAGGGCTTCGACCCAGCCTTTGATCACGCCGTTCACCGGGAACTGAGCCGGCTCGCCGCGCATGACAGAGCTGTCGAATACGGAACCGTCGATAAAGGTGCCATGGTAATGTACGCGTACGGTATCGGTCGCGGCAGGCTTGGCGCCTTCACCCTGGGCCAGTACTTCGTACTGCAGGCCGGACTCGGTCTGCTGCACTTCGGCGCGCTCACCGTTGGCAGAGAAGAAAGCGGCTTCCGCTTCTTTGGCTTCAGAAGACTGGGCAGCCTGCTGCTCTTGCATGCGCTGGGTGATCACCTGGAAGGCACCGTTGATGTCTTCGCGAGAAACGGCGAATTCCACGCCGGCAAGGGCGTCGGCCAGGCCCTGTTGTACGGCTGACACTTCCAGTCCTTCGAACGACTGCTGAACCAGTTGATCACCGATTTGACGACCAACACCGTAGCTGGCCTTTTGCTCTACTGTCTCATATGACGACATGACATTCCCTTCGTTTGGGTACAAAAAAGGCATGCTAACAAAATAAGTCGGTCAGCTAAATGGCAAGGCCGCACGCCTGGCCAATAATGCAGCACCCCGTACCCCGCCGCTACCACCAAACACCGGGGCTCGCACCGGTGCCTGTGCCACATTCTTCATCAGGTATTCGGGTATCCGGGTATTCAGCTCCCGATATAACCAGGCATATTCGCTGAGCCCGCCACCCAGCACCACCACATCCGGATCCAGTTGGGTCATCAAATTCCCCAGCCCCGCCGCCAGAATATCCAGATAAAGCGACAGACAATCGCTGGCCGCCTGTTCCCCCCGTTGCCAGGCACAGATAATGGCCGGGCCCGACAGCGGCTCACCGCCACCATGTTGGTAAAGCCGGCTTAGCCCGGTGCCGGAGACATAAGTTTCCAGGCAGCCACGCAGGCCACAACCACAGGGAAACAAAGGCAGCCCCGGGTGACGCTCCAGCAGAGTGGCGTTGATCCCCCCATGACCGAACTCGGCACTGCCGCCGCGGCCACTGTTCACCAACCGCCCTCGATGCAACAGGGCGCCCCCCACCCCGGTACCCAGGGTCAGCGCCAGGGCCAGCTCGGCCTCGGCCGCCGCCCCCTGATGATATTCCGACAACAGAAAACAGTGGCCGTCATTGTCGGCGTACACGGCTCTTGCCAGCAGATGTTGCAAATCGCCTTGCAGGTCTCGGCCATGGATCGCCGAGACATTAGGCGCCAGTATCAGGCCATGACTATCCAGCACACCGGGAAAACCGATGCCGACGCTGCCGGCCGTCTGCCAGCGACTATCGGCCGCATTCACCAGACCGGCCAACAACCGAATAAAAGAAGCATACGTGGTCGGCGGCGTCTTGTGCACCGAACGTTCTCGCTCAACGCCCTGCGCATCAAAGACGGCAAAGGCTGTCTTGCTGCCGCCGATATCAACACCGTAAAACATCGGGAAACCTCTGCAGAAAACAGCGGAGATTACCTCTATGGACATGACTCCGCCAATAAATACCACGACGTAGTTGCCGGCATCGCGGTATGAGGGCTTTAAGTACGGGGGCAATAACATGAAGATAAGAGCACAACCCCTTATCTCTACTATTATTCGGCGGTCTGCTCAGGGCTCACCTGTCCGACACTTTCGATGGTCTGGTCAGACAACAACCAGAGGGTAAATTTGTGCAGATCGGGGTGCTGCGCCAACGCAACCAGAAAAGCGCCGCCCACTTCCCTATATCCCAACTCATAGTTTTTCAACGTGGTAGGGGGGACCTGGATCAGCTCTGCAAATCTTGGGCGGCTGAGACCCATCGCCTCACGGATTTGCCGGATTTTTTTTCCGACCAAGCTGGTATCTGGGTTCATAACCTTGCTACTCCTATCGAAGAATTCCGATAACCACTGGTATCGCTGTCTTATTAGTTTAACACCGGTAAAGAGACTCGTTATGCACTGGTCTCGTTTTACCGAAAATAATTCCGAACTAGACTCAGATAGCGCCAAATAACACCATATAACTCCATTTTCTCCGCAAACTGCAGCATTGCATTGCAAAACCCAGTGCAAACTGCATCAATATCTTGTAACTGGCGCGACAAAATTAGCCTTTTTGACCGGCCGCCTGCTTGTGAGCCTCAATGAAAACCGTTAGTCTGCTACTCGTGCGGATGTACAGATACAAGATGAATTTGTGCCATATGGTTCTCCTCTGGACAATAAAAATACAAAGAGGACTTTCCGCACTTCACCGCCTCTAATGTTCGGTGATGTACCCATTTCGGCCTATATGCCGAAAACTCATAAAATGAGGAAGACAATTATGAAAAAGACAGTGGCTCCTTCTCTGATTGCAATGGCTCTCGCAGCTGCCGGTATTTCTGCCAACGTTCAGGCCAATGACTGGTACCTGGGTGCCGGTGCCGGTTACGCCCAATATGAAGATATCGATGACAACAACGCGGCCCTCGACGACGATGGCGAAGCGGTCAGCATATTCACCGGCTACAACTTCAACCAGTACTTCGGTGCCGAGCTGGGTTTCAACTACTTAGGTGAAGATGCCGATACCAAGGCACTGAACCTGTCTGCCATCGGCCGCCTTCCTCTGAGTGAGCGCGTATCCCTGTTTGGTGAGCTGGGTGCCCTGGGCTGGGATACCGATGCCGGCGCCGGTGACGAAGGCGTTTCTCCGCTGGCCGGTCTGGGTCTGACCTATCGCGCTTCCGATCTGGTCGACGTACAGGCTCGCTATCGTCGCATCGAAGACATGGGTGATCTGCAAAACAACGGCTTCGAAACCGATGTAAACAACTTCATGCTGGAACTGGTACTGCACCCGAACCGCGGTGTGACTACTCCGCCTCCAGTAGCCCCGGTTGTTCCTCAGCCGGCTCCCGAAGTGGCCTATGAGACCCGCACCGTCACTGCCGATGGCTCCATCTACTTCGCCTTCGACAAGTCCGACTTGTCTTCCGACTCTCGTGCCACCCTGGACGAAGTAGCACGCTTCGCCCAGCAGAACCCGGATCACCAGGTTGAACTGGCCGGTTATGCCGACCGTCTGGGTAGCGCCGAGTACAACCGTCGTCTGTCCGAGCGTCGTGCTCTGGCCGCCAAAGACTATCTGGTTCAGCGTGGCGTTGCCGCTCAGAACATCCAGACGGCCTGGTACGGTAGTGAACTGGCCGAAGGCGTGACCGAAGCCGAACGTCAGCGCGATCGTCGTGTTGATGCCAAGGCTCAGGCGACCATTCAGGTTGAAATCATCGAATAACATCGTTTCGATTCTTGATGTTAAAAACGGCTCTTCGGAGCCGTTTTTTATTTTTACCTTACTACGGTCATGGCATACTGTTTTTCTTTTTATCCCGGGCTTCCCTCCCCATGCGTTGCTATTGTCACAGTCAGCAGCCTTTCGAACTCTGCTGCCAACCTTATCTGCAGGATGTTTCACCGGCGCCGACGCCCCTGGCCCTGATGCGTTCCCGCTACAGTGCCTTCGTACTGGGTCTGGGCGACTATCTGCTGCAAAGCTGGCACTCCGAAACCCGGGGAGCGCTCACCGTAGATGAACTGTCACAAACCGGACTCGATACCGACTGGCTTGATCTGTCCATTGTTTTTGCCCGTGGCACGCCCACCGATGAAGAAGGCGTGGTGGAGTTCAAGGTACGCTACAAGGAAAACGGTCGGATTGTCACTCTGCATGAGCAGTCTCGCTTTGTTCGGGAACAGAGCCGCTGGATGTACCATTCCGGCCAGCTCAATCCCCCGAAAATAGGTGCCAATCAGCCCTGCCCGTGCGATAGCGGAAAGAAATACAAACAGTGCTGCTCCAGACGCTGAGACCTTTCACTTAACTAGCTGACAGACCCTTATATAATGGAACGAAAAATACTGCTGACTCATTGTCCCGATGCCAAGGGACTGATTTCGAAGATCACCAACATCTGTTACAAGCACCAGCTCAATATCATGCGAAATGACGAATTCGTGGACTACGATAACGGTCATTTCTTCATGCGTACCGAGCTGGAAGGCTATTTCAACGATCACACCCTGCTCGCCGATCTGGACGACGCCCTGCCCGCCGGCAGCCAGCGCCGACTGGTGCCCGCCGGCAACAAGCGGGTGGTCATACTGGTGACCAAGGAAGCCCACTGCCTGGGCGACATCCTGATGAAACGCTTCGCCGGGGCCATGAACATCGACATCCAGGCGGTGGTCGGCAACTACGACACCCTGGCCGGACTGACCGAGAAGTTCGATATTCCCTACCACACGGTATCGCACGAGGGGATGAACCGGGCCGAACACGAACTGCAGCTGGCCGAGATCATCGACCGCTATCAGCCCGATTATGTGGTGCTGGCCAAGTACATGCGTATTCTCAGCCCCGAATTCGTGGCCCGTTATCGCCAGCGGCTGATCAATATCCACCATTCCTTCCTGCCCGCCTTTGTCGGCGCCAGCCCCTATCGTCAGGCCTTTGAGCGCGGCGTGAAGATGATTGGCGCCACCGCCCATTTTGTGACCGACGATCTGGATGAGGGCCCGATCATAGAGCAGGACGTAACCCACGTGAATCATACCTTCAACGCCCAGGAGATGGCCAAGGCCGGACGTGATGTGGAAAAATCGGTACTGAGCCGGGCACTCAATCTGGTGCTGGAAGAAAAAGTGTTCGTCTACGGCAACAAGACGGTGGTGTTCAAGTAACAGCCCTTCGGGCAGCTGGAAGCTGTCAGTGGTGGAATTTGAGGGCTCTCGGCTGTACTTGTAAATGCATAGTTGCCAGCAGTACGGATTCCGGGTCATGGCCCTGAATGACTGAAGTATAAAATCTGCAGGTACAACGCTGTACCTGCAGACAAAGTCTGACTGCTTACAACTTAAAGCTGACCGATTACGGCTGTTATTTCTGGCTCCGGGCGAAGGCGGCCTTCTGCTCGGGCGTCGCTTCCTGCTGGTATTTCGCCTTCCACTCTTCGTAGGGCATACCGTACACCCGCTCCCGGGCCTGATCGTAATTCATCTCTATCCCCTGCTCGTCGGCGGCGGCCAGATACCACTTGCTCAGGCAGTTACGACAGAAACCGGCCAGGTTCATCAGGTCGATATTCTGCACATCCTTGCGCTTGTCCAGGTGCGCCAGCAGGGTACGGAAGGCGGCGGCTTCCAGTTCGGTTTGGGTTTGCTTATCCATGTGCTCTTCTCCATTGGGGTCGGTTGGTGCCATTATAACGATATCGCCCTCAACAACACAGGCACGTCCATGAAACGCAGTCACTTCTTCGCTCATATGGCCCGCATGAAGCTTATCCAGCGCTGGCCGCTGATGCGCAGCATAGAGCAGGAAAATGTCGCCGAGCACAGCCTGCAAGTGGCCATGGTGGCCCATGCGCTGGCGGTGATCAGCAATACCTTTTTCAAGGGCACCCTGGATCCGGCCCAGGCGGCCATGCAGGCGCTGTTTCACGATGCCAGCGAGGTACTGACCGGCGACCTGCCCACCCCGGTAAAATACTTCAATGAAGACATAGCCCGGGCCTACAAGGATATAGAACGCAACGCCGAGCAGAGCCTGCTCGCCATGCTGCCCGCCGAGCTGCAGGCGGCCTACGCCCCCCTGCTCTGCGGACACGGGCCAGACGACTACCGCCATCTGGTGAAATCGGCGGACATTCTCTGTGCCTACCTGAAGTGTGAGGAAGAACTCAGCGCCGGAAACCGGGAGTTTGCGGCGGCCAAGAAGCGGCTCACCACCATGCTGGATGCGCGCATGAACGACGAAATCCGCTATTTTCTCGAGGTGTTCGTGCCCAGCTTTTCACTGTCGCTGGACGAAATTTCCAGCCCGGAGTTTTAACGTCTCGTGAACGGATTGCGATAACCGCAGAGCTCCGGCCGATGGGCACTGCTCGGCTGACACCTCCGCCCTCCCCGAGTAGAGCCGCCGTCTGGTGGCACTTCCTACAGACAGCACCGGCGTCATTGAAGAGGCTGCAGGGATCCCGTCAAATGCCAAGGATGGCATTTACTGAGCGTCACAGGGATGTGCCCGAAGCGGCTCGGAAGTGGCAGCCCTACAGCCTCCCAGCAAGCCATGTTGTAAGAATGAAACAACTTCACCCCTCACCATTCTTGCGCTCGATCCATAGGATCACTTCGCCGACCTTGAAACCCCACTTGGTCATTTCGGCGCGGTTGAGTACCCGGTTGTCATCGAGCAGATACATCCAGTCGTTGAAGTCGATATTCCAGGTCTGGCCGTCAACCGGCACCGACAGGGTATAACGCCAGTTCAGGGCCCCCCCCCGGGCCTGGCCTTTGGCCGGCACCACCACATCGTCTGCGGTACCGCTGTAGTGGCCATTGGCGCTTTTTTCTATGTACCATACCCGGCGCTGCCACTCGGTCACGGTGGCATCGAGCAAGTCCTCCTTGCCGATATCCCGCTGATAACGCAGTACCAGTGCCTGAGGAAAGTCACCGGCCCTATACTGTCCGTCTGCGCTGTAAAAACGGGCCTGATACAGACCCCGGAACAACCAGCGCATGCTGCCCTGACCGACTAGGTTCAAATCCGCCGTCGGGCTGGCCCACAATGGCGATGAAAATGGCATGGCCAACAGCCACAGTAGCAACAGGACTTTTTTCATCATGCTTCCCTCCGCGCACGCCGTTCGAGCCGCACCAACAGCGGTAACAAGACCGACCACAACAACGCCAGTATCACCGCGCTGGGCCAGAATCCCAGCGGCAGGCTCACCGCCCCCAGTTGCCAGCCGGCCAGGTAGGAACTGGTGCCGGCAACTGCCCCTATCGGCATCAACAGCCAAAGTGGCACGCGCCGCAACCAGCACAGGCTGTACCCCAGGGTCAGCACAAATCCTGCCCACAGCAACGCCAGCCACAGCACCCGCACATCGGCCCGGCGACTGGGGGTAAATACGAAGTGCAGCAGCAGCAAGAAGCCGGTCAGCAGGCTCCAGCTGTTTTGTCCCGCTACCGCCAGCAGCCAGAACCCCTCGAAGGCTAGCAGTTGAGTCCATTGCCATCTAGACACCTGCGTGCTCCCGGCTTAGCCGCCTCAAAATGCACCAGTCCTATAGTGCCCTCGCGAAAACCACCCTCGCAGTAGGCGAAGTAAAAAGCCCACAACCGATGAAAATCCTGGCTGTAGCCCAGACGTATCAGCGCCGGCTCCAGCCGATGAAAACGCTCGGCCCATATCTTCAGGGTCTCGGCATAATGCTGGCCGTAATCCTGCAGACGGGTCAGGGTCATGTCGGTCTGCTCTTTCAGGTGCCGGCACATTTCGCTTACCGAAGGCAGACAGCCACCGGGAAAGATATAACGCTGAATAAAGTCCACGCCCTTACGGTAGGGCTCATACCGCCTCCCTGTCTTTCAGCGCATCGAACATGGCGATGGCATGCAGCCGGGCCCGGCCGTGGTCGACCATCGGCTTGGGATAGCCATGCCCCGGGCTCTGATTATCCAGCCAGTCGTGCGGTGCATGAATCATCCTGGCCGGTACCTCGGTCAGCTCCGGCAGCCAACGGCGAATGAAATCGCCCTCCGCGTCGAAGCGCTCCCCCTGGGTGGTCGGGTTGAACACCCGAAAGTAGGGCGCCGCATCGGCGCCGGTGCCAGCAGCCCATTGCCAGCCGCCGTTGTTGGCCGCCAGCTCGCCATCAATCAGGCACGACATGAACCAGGCTTCTCCCCGGCGCCAGTCGATATGCAGATCCTTGGTCAGAAAGCTGGCCACTATCATCCGCAGCCGGTTATGCATCCAACCGGTCTGCTTCAGGCAGCGCATGGCCGCATCGACGATGGGATAGCCGGTCTGGCCCTCACACCAGACCCGGAACCCTTCGTCGTCCCGACTCCACGGCAGCGCCTCGGTATCGGGCTTGAAGGCCCGCCCCATAGACAGGCGTGGAAAGGCCACCAGCAGGTGGCGATAGAATTCCCGCCAAATCAACTCATTAAGCCAGGCAAATCCCGGCTCGCCGCGGCTGAACGGCAGTTGTTCCAGCTCGGCCTCGATGGCCGCCAGACACTGATTGGGGGACATAATGCCGAGCGCCAGATAAGGCGATAAGCTGCTAGTGCCGTCATCGGCCGGGAAATCACGCCGTTCGCCATAATCCCGTAACGACAACTGACAGAATTGCGTCAGCCGCTCGGCAGCGGCGGCCTCTCCCGCCGGCCAGGCTTCACTCGATACCCGCTCGCCACTCAGGTTCGGGGGCTTGAAAGGCAGCGGTTCCCCCAGAGCCGCCGGCATCGGTAACAACCGGTAACCGCCGGCGCTCAGCCTGGCCAGCCAGCTTTTGGCGAAGGGGGTAAACACCTTGAACATGTCGCCACCTCGGGTGATCAGGCTGCCGTGATCGACCACGCAATCGCCGTTGTACACCCGACAGGGGATGGGCAGTATCTGTTGCACCGCCTTGTCACGACGACGTTCGTCGATGCCGATTTCCCGGTTGGCATAAAGGGCATCGAAGGTGCGCTCCTCCAGCCACCGGGCCAGCAGGCCCGGTACCTCGGCAAAGGTATCGACGGTCAGCACCGTCAGCGGTATACCCAACTGCGCCAACTGCTCGTTCAGCGCCTGCAGATTGCGGGACAGAAAGTCACGCTGCATGGCCGACTTGCCATGCTCTTGCCACTGGCCCGGACAGTCGATATACACCGCCTCCACCTCGGTGCCGTCGGCGGCGGCTTCATACAGGGCAGGGTTATCCGCCACCCGCAAATCAGTTCTGAACCAGACTAAATGACGCATCATGTTCCCTCGCTATGTCACTGACCCAGGCCGAAAAGGGCCGCTTCAGCCAACCTTGCTGCCGATAAAGAGCGCCGAGCTCACCGATAAAAAAACAATTCTGCGGAAAGGCGGCGTCCATGTCGCTGAACCAGCCTTGGCTCAGGCCGGCTCCCAGTATCACCACCAGAACATCAAATTTGAGTCTTCCCTCCGCCAGCGGCAAGGTCAGCGGATCGAGTATCCCCAGATCCAGACTGCGACATTCCAGCCCCTGCAATTCAAACTGGGTCAGCACCGCCAGCTGTTCTCTCACCTGGCCTACTCTAGCTACCGCCACCACAGGCCCGGTTTTGATAGTCAGTAGCTGATGTAACAACCGCTTCAACAAGGCCAGAGCACTTTGTTCGATCAACTGCGCATCGGGACGATGCAGACGAGCCAAAGCCTGCAGCCAGGGATCTATCACCCGGCGTAACACCAGCTCTGCCGGATAGAGACGGGTCAGCTCCAGCAGATCGGCTTCCAGACGGCCGAGATTAAGTTGCAGCGCGGCCGTCATCAGCCGGTCCCGGGCCTGCTCCCAGTTGGAGCCGCTGACTTCTGGTGCAGGATCGGCCAGCAGGCCTTTCACCTGTCCGATACTGACCCCCTGACCCAGCCAATGCAGTATCTGGCGGATCAGGGCGATATCGTCTTCGGAGTACAGGCGGTGGCCTTTTTCGGTACGGGCCGGCTTCAACAGGCCGTAACGACGCTGCCAGGCGCGCAGGGTAACCGGGTTGATACCAGTTAGCCGGGACACGTCCCGGATCGGATATTTAGGCTCAGATACCATAACGCAGTCGCAATGCCTCCGGATGAGGGTTCAGGTACACCTGTCGGTGCAGATAGTCGTTGGGGTGCTCTGCCAGGTAATGACGTAACAGGATAATGGGCGCCAGCAAGGGTAATATGCCTTCCCGGTATTGATGAATCGTGCGGGCCAGTTCCTGGCGCTGGCGGGAGCTTAGCTCCTGTTTGAAATAGCCCTGCAGATGCTGCAACACATTGGTGTGATTGGTGCGGCTGACGTTATTGCTCAGCGCCTGCATCATGCCTTCGATATAGGCATCCGCCTTGTGCTCGAGAGCGACGGACAGATCGGACAGATCGGACAGCAAATTGCCAAGCCGCCGGTAGCTGTCGCGATGATGCGCCATCAGCAAATACTTGTAACGGCTGTGAAAGGCGATGAGACGAGCCGCGGTTAACCCTTCGTGGCGCAGGCACTGCCAGTCATGCAGGGCAAAGACCCGGGTCACGAAATTTTCCCGCAGCGTCGCATCGTTGAGCCGGCCATCTTCTTCCAGCGGCAACAAGGGCTGCGCCCGCATCAGCTCGGCGGCATAGATACCGGTGCCTTCCCTGGCATTGCCCTTGCCACTGTCATGGTAAACCCGCACTCGTTCCATGCCGCAGCTGGGCGATTTGGCACAGAGGATATAGCCACTGAGGCCATCAAACTGGGTTGCCATTTTCTGGCCGTAATCACGTAAAGCCGCGGTCACGTCTTGCCCTTTCGCCGTTTGCGCCAGTATGTCGCCGTCCTGATTGATCAGCCGAATACTGGGCCGGGGCGTGCCCAGGCCGATGGCCATTTCCGGACACAAGGGCACAAACTCCACGAATTCGGCCAGCTGTTCGGTGCAGAAGTGGGAACGCTTGTGACCACCGTCGAAGCGCACCGGTTGCCCGGTCAGACAACCGCTGATGCCGACGCGTATTACCTTTGGGTTAAACTTATACATATCTAGCCCTCTTGTACAACTATATCTTACAAGATAAGCATAGTTGTACAACGAGATCAAGTTTGTACAAGATGAATTTCAATTCGAACAGGAAACCAGCGCATTTATCATGAACCACAGGCATAAAAAACGGGCCGCGATATTATCGTCGGCCCGGTGGCAGGGAGCGCAGGAAGAGCGGCTCAGTTCAGTTTCTGGCGGGTGATCTCGGCTTCATCGCGGAACTGGCGGCGCAGCTCGGACTTGCTTTTCATCACCAGCTCGCCGCCTTTACCTATGGTCATGTGCTCGGGATTGTCGTTGTGCATCGCCTGCCAGAGCAGCACCGCCTGCATGCTGCTTTCCTTCTGCTCGGGGGTCAACACAGAGCCGTCCGGCCACTTGCCGAGTTCGACCGCGGTCTTGAGCTTCTGATACACCTCTTCGGGCATATTCTGGATCGCTTGCTGAAAAGATGACATGACACTTTCTCCTCTGGGGCGATATGGATATTATCGCCACGAAAACAAAAGGGGCAGCCCAATGGCCGCCCCTCCCAACTGTTACGGCATTAGTTGCCGGTACTAGTCTGTATCCGCCCTCAGGCGGGCAGGTCCATCAGCTCGATACCGGCCATTTTCTGCATCACGCGCACAACCTGGCAGCTGTAACCGAACTCGTTGTCATACCAGACGTAGAGCACGGCCCGATCCCCTTCGGCAATGGTGGCCAGAGAGTCGACGATTCCGGCAAAACGAGAGCCAACCATATCGGTGGACACCAGCTCGCTGCTGGTGCTGAAGTCGATCTGGTTGTGCAGCGGTGAGTCCAGCGACACCTTGAGAAGGTACTCGTTCAGCTCTTCGGCGGTGGTCGTTTTATCCAGATTCAGATTAATCACCGCCATGGAGACGTTCGGCGTCGGCACGCGAATGGCGTTACCGGTCAGCTTGCCCTTGAGCTCCGGCAGAGCCTTGGCCACGGCAGACGCGGCGCCGGTGCTGGTCAGTACCATGTTCAGTGCGGCACTGCGACCACGGCGATCGCCCTTGTGGAAGTTATCGATCAGGTTCTGGTCGTTGGTGTAGGAATGCACGGTTTCCACGTGACCATTTTTCACACCGTAGGCATCGTTCACCGCCTTCAGCACCGGAGTAATGGCGTTGGTGGTACAGGACGCGGCCGACATGATGCGGTCTTCCGGCAGAATCATGTTGTCGTTGACACCGAATACGATGTTCTTGATATCGCCCTTGCCGGGTGCGGTCAGCAGCACCTTGGCAGCCCCCTTGGCTTGGAGGTGCAGGCCCAGGCCGGCTTCATCGCGCCAGATGCCGGTGTTGTCGACGATCAACGCATCGTCGATACCATACTGGGTATAGTCGATTTCTGCCGGGCTATTGGCATAAATCACCTGAATATAGGTGCCGTTGGCGATAATGGCGTGGTTTTCGGTATCGACTTCGATGGAGCCGTTGAAAGGACCATGCACGGAATCACGACGCAGCAGGCTGGCACGCTTTTCCAGATCGTCAACCGAACCACGTACCACTATGCCCCGCAAACGCAGGCCATGGTTACCACCGGAGCGCTCGATCAGCAGGCGCGCCAGCAGTCGGCCGATACGGCCGAAGCCGTACAACACCACGTCGGTCGGCTTGTTGTCATGATCGGTGTTCAGGGCTGAAGCCAGCTCGCTGCGCAAGAAATCTGCCAGGCCGGACTCGTCCTGGTGATCCTGCCAGTAGCTGACCGCCAGCTTACCCAGATCGATGCTGGCCGGAGCCAGATCCAGCTCGCTCAGTGCCTTCAGCACCGGGTAGCTCTCGCTGACCAGCAGGGCCTTCCCTTCGTGGCGACTCACCACACGATGAGCCTTGATAATTTCAATGGTAGAGGCATTCAGCAGGGGACGCGCGTGAACGCAAATTTCCACCCCCTGGTTGCGATACAGTTTGCCGATCAGGGGCTGCATAGACTCTGCCAGCTCCTGGCTTTGCTGCCAGGCGGAAAGGTAACTCTCGTGGGTCATCGACCGAATCCTTTTATTTCAGGTAACTGTCATTAGTATTGAAGCGGGCAAAAACCATGCCGCATCAGCTCTATTTAAGTGCGCCCATTTTAGTGGATAGGGGGTATGATTACCAGACTAAGGACAGGCAGTAAGATACTCGAATGAATACTAAAATGGCTTTTTTGGTGCTCATGGCCCCGTTATTTTTGACGGCTTGTGAGCAAGATCGCATCCAAACCATCTGTGAAACAACACCGCAATTCTGTGCTGATCTGCACGAAGACAGCTGGTGCAAGTTTGAACGTTCGGACCTGATCCGGGCGCGAAAGCAACAGGCAGACACGCCGAATGATGCCAATATCTATGCGCTGATGGCCAGCCTGAAAACCTACCACGATTGTCTGGATCCTCTGCTGGCCATCGAATACACCAAACGCAAAGAGCGTAAAAACGACAAGCTGGAAGCCACCATCAAGGCAAAAACCGCTCTGATACAGCTCGAGCAGCAGACCATAGACTCGGATTACCCTTACCTATTACTCTGGCACTGGCAGCTCCGGGGCGATAATAAGGCGAAAGCCCGCTTCATCTCACTGGCCGACAGAACGGAAATGCAGCAACCCGAACTGCAGAAGGCCCTCGCCGAGTTGCTCATCATTCGCGACAGTGCAGCAGCAGAGCAGGCCTTGCATCGGGCCCTGAGCCTTTACGACGCCGAAGCTACCGTAGACTCCGAGATTATCGCCAACCTGCTGACGCTCTATATCCGAGAGCGCCGCTATCGTGATGCCTGGATCTGGACCCGAGTGCTGAGCAGCCTCGGGCACTCGGCCATGCTGAATCTGGAGCGTATCGACCCCTATGCCCGCTTCGACGAGGTTCAGCAACGGCAGATGCAACAAGCGGTCGACAGCATCATTCATCAGCTGGAAACCGGGTCCTATCATCGGAGTTGAACGCTTTCTCTTCCGGTATTAACGATGATCTCGAGGAAAAATTTTCAGGTCACCCGGTTGTTCTTGTCAGCTGAAATGAAATAAAAATTCACAACACCCTGATCCTGCGCAAGAAAAATCGGGATCATGAGCATGCTCGATTGACGACTTGACTTTTTTTTGTAACTTTACAACCAGACAGTTTTTTCATTCCGCCATCTTCAATCCTTTCAACATCAGGTGAATCTATGACGATCAAGGTAGCTATCAACGGTTTCGGACGTATCGGTCGACTGATGTTCCGCGCCGCCTGTGAGCGCGATGATATGCAGATCGTTGCCATCAACGATCTGCAAGATGTGGACTATATGGCCTATATGCTGAAATACGACTCAACCCACGGTCGTTTTCGGGGTGACGTGGCGGTAGAAGGCGGCCAGATGCTCGTTAATGGCAACGTCATTCGAGTCACCGCCGAGCGCGATCCCGCTACTCTCAACTGGGGCGAACTCGACGTGGATGTAGTGGCCGAGGCCACCGGCATCTTCATGACCGACGCAAAGGCCCGTAAACATATTCAGGCCGGCGCCAAAAAAGTGGTGATGACAGGGCCGTCAAAAGACAGCACCCCCATGTTCGTAATGGGCGTCAACCACCAGCGCTATGCCGGCGAAGATATCGTCTCCAATGCCTCATGTACCACCAACTGTCTGGCACCACTGGCCAAGGTGGTCAATGACCACTTCGGTATCGTCGAAGGGCTGATGACCACGGTACACGCCACTACCGCTACCCAGAATACCGTTGACGGACCATCCCAAAAAGACTGGCGTGCTGGCCGGGGCGCAGGTCAGAATATCATCCCCTCCTCTACCGGTGCCGCCAAGGCGGTCGGCAGGGTGATACCTGAGCTGAACGGCAAGATCACCGGTATGGCATTCCGGGTACCCACCCCCAACGTCTCGGTGGTGGATTTGACCGTACGTCTGGAAAAACCGGCCAGCTATGACGCGATCTGCGCCACCCTCAAGGCGGCAGCCGATGGCGAGCTGAAAGGCATACTGGGTTATACCGATGACGCCGTGGTCTCGACCGACTTTCTCGGCGAAACCTGTACCTGTGTGTTCGATGCCTCAGCCGGCATCGCCTTGAACGACAACTTCGTCAAACTGGTGGCCTGGTACGATAACGAAATGGGTTATTCCCACAAGGTGCTGGATCTTATCGCCCATATTTCGAAATAAGCCGCCCCTTTGAGGCTGGCTCCGACCACCATCATCGTCAGCCGAGGGTGAATGTAGCCCGGGCATTCTATATGGAAGATGACGAGGCCGAGCTGGAAGTCGAGCGTATCAAGAGAGCATACTGACAAGCTGAGTCGACTTTTCTGGCTTTGCTCGAAACTGGCGGCCTGGTGGAGTAAAATATCGTCTTCCGGCCGCCATCAAGTGACGGCCCGCTGACCCGACATCAGACGAGATCCCATGTTGACCACCGAATTATTCACACCCGAATTGCTTTCCCCCGCCGGTACTCTCAAGAATATGCGCTACGCCTTCGCCTATGGGGCCGATGCGGTTTACGCCGGCCAGCCACGCTATTCACTGCGGGTACGCAACAACGAATTCAACCACGAAAACCTCAAAACTGGCATCGACGAAGCCCATGCGCTGGGTAAAAAGTTCTATGTGGTGGTCAACATACAGCCCCATAACGCCAAGCTGAAAACCTTTTTGCGCGATATGAAGCCGGTGGTGGAGATGGGCCCGGATGCGCTCATCATGTCCGATCCCGGCCTTATCATGCTGGTGCGTGAGCACTTTCCCGACATGCCCATTCATCTGTCGGTACAGGCCAATGCGGTCAATTGGGCCTCGGTCAAATTCTGGCAGGATTACGGCATCGAGCGGGTGATACTGTCGCGCGAGCTGTCGCTGGAAGAGATCGAGGAAATTCGCACCAACTGCCCCAGCGTCGAGCTGGAAGTGTTCGTACACGGTGCCCTGTGCATGGCCTACTCCGGCCGCTGTCTGTTATCCGGTTACATCAACAAGCGCGATCCCAACCAGGGCACCTGTACCAACGCCTGCCGCTGGGAATACAAGGTGCATGAGGCCAAGGAAGACGACGCCGGTCAAATAGTACACAAACAGGAGCCCATCCTGGTGCAACCGGTCGAGCCTACCCTGGGTGCCGGTGCCCCGCACGACCAGCCGGTGCTATTGGAAGAAAGCAACAGACCCGGCGAATACATGGCCGCCTATGAAGACGAGCACGGCACCTACATCATGAACTCCAAGGATCTGCGGGCGGTGCAGTATGTGGACCGGCTCACCCAGATGGGGGTGCACTCATTGAAAATTGAAGGCCGCACCAAGTCGTTCTATTACGTGGCCCGCACCGCTCAGGTGTATCGCAAGGCCATCGACGATGCGGTGGCTGGCAAGCCCTTCGACGCCTCCCTGATGAACACCCTCGAAAACCTCGCCCACCGCGGTTACACCGAAGGCTTTCTCAAGCGTCACGCCCACGGCGACTATCAGAATTACGACACCGGTTATTCGGTCTCCACCAGCCAGCAGTTCGTGGGTGAGATCACTGCCCGTAACGGTGACTGGGTAGAGGTGGCGGTGAAAAACAAGTTTCTGATCGGCAACCGGCTGGAACTGATGACACCCAAGGGTAACCTGACCTTCACCCTCGAACAGCTGAAAAACCGCAAGGGTGAAGCCATCGAGGTCGCCCCCGGCAGCGGTCATGTAGTCTGGTTACCATTGCCCGAGTCGATAGACGCCGGCTTCGGCATACTGCTGCGCCACCTGGACATTCGGCAGGACAGCCGCCAACCCCATGCCCAGCAACCGCAGCCAGCCTGAAAGACATCGACCGGAGCACGACAGAAACCGTTATCGCGCCTCCCGAGAAAAATACCGAATAAACAACCGTGATACAAAAAGGGAGCCACATTGGGCTCTCTTTTTATCGCTGCCTGCCGCCATCACCATCGCCTCACGGCTCCATCTTCGCCCTTGTTGATTGAGCCGGGAGCGATGCCTGCTCCTCTGCACCATGCGTTAGCTGGCCCATATTCATGACAACACGGCATAGCAAATCCACCTCGGGTGATTTTCCGCCCTTACGCCAGGCCAACATCAACGGGGAATAAAGGGGTAAATCATCGAATTCGTAGGCAATGAGATTATCGTCACCCATGGCAAGGATGCTGGGCATAATGGCGTAACCCATGCCCGTGGCCACCAGGCTGCGAATGGTGATGTCATCGTGACATTCCTGCACTATATGTCGCCTGATGCCTGCATCATTAAAATACCGGTCGATACGATCGTAACTGCCCGGGGTCGAATCACGCTTGAAGCGGATGAAAGGAGCACCATCAAAGTCACGCAGAGAAGTCGGCGCCTTGTCCAGCAAATCGGATTGGCGGCGAGTGATCACCGCCATGCGGAAAGAGCCAATGGGCAGCATATCCAGCAAGGGTTCATCGTCTTTTTCTATAAACAACAAACCGGCATCGATGCTGCCCTGGATAATCGCCATGGTCTGAGGGCCGGACAGCATCGACTCGAGCGCCAGCCGGATATCCGGATACTGTGCACGGAATTGGCTAATCAATCCGGAGATACCTGGAATGTAAGGATGAATGGTGGTGATACCGATAGACAGGCTGTTGGCATCATCTTTCGCTATGGCTTTGGTCTTCCTCGCCACATTATCAATGTCGGCCACCAGACGCAGGGCATTGTCATACAGGAATGCTCCCGCCCGGGTTAACACCACCCCCTTGTGATTTCTGTTGAGCAGCCGGGTGCCCAGCCCTTCTTCTAGCAGCCGGATTTGCCGGGTTAATGCCGGCTGAGCAATGTGAACCTTCCTTGCAGCCGCAGTGATCGAACCTTCATCGACTACCGACAGAAAGTACCTCAGTTTTCTTATATCCATGTTGTTATTTCGCCCCAAACAGCCTGTGGCATATCAAAAAGGTATGTCCCTATCGAGAAAAAGTATTTTTCGGCCTTTAACTCATTGAATATGATGAAAAACATCGTTCAGTGCAACAACACGAACGGTTATGTCATGTACTCTTGCTCCTGACAATATGCTGTTTATAAAGAGCAAGGGAGTCAGTCACGGAAGAACAAGCCGGTTTCAGGCATAAATAGCTAATAGAGGGATCTGTCTAATGAAAGAGCGTGATATAGAACGCATGATTGCCTTTCGGCGTGAGCTTCATCGCTTTCCCGAACTCTCCTGCCACGAGCAACAGACCGCCGAGCGGGTAGTCGGCATGCTGCGGGAACTTGGTGTCGACGAGGTACATCAGGGCATCGGCGGCCACGGCGTGGTCGGTATTATCAACGGCCTGTCCGCCGGTCGCAGCGTCGGACTGAGGGCCGATATGGATGCCCTGCCGCTGGTTGAGGAAAACAGCACCGAATATTGCTCCCGGCATCAGGGTGTCATGCATGCCTGCGGCCATGACGGCCACACGGCAATGCTGGTTGGTGCGGCCCTCGATCTGGTTCAACACCGTCCGGCCTCTGGTCGCGTGGTACTTATATTCCAACCGGCCGAAGAGCTCGGTACCGGGGCACCCGCCATGCTCGACGACGGCCTGCTGGAGCGATTTCCTATCGAGGCGATGTTTGGCATGCATAACTGGCCCGGAGTCGAGGCCGGCCGTTTCGTGATCCACGACCGGCCCCACATGGCCTCGAGTGACGACTTCGAGGTGCAGTTCACCTCCGAAGGCGGCCATGGTGCCATGCCCCATCTGACCACGGATCCGGTCTTCGCATCCGGGCTGTTCGTAACCGCCCTGCAGCAGATCATCAGCCGCAATACCAATCCAGAAGATATCGCCGTTGTCAGCGTCGGCAGCCTTCAGTCCGGCCATGCCAGCAACATTATTCCGGCCACGGCCAGGATCAAGGGCACCGCCCGCAGCTTCCGGCCCGAGGTCAGACAGCATATCGAACAACGTATCCACGATATTGTGGAAGGCATCGGCTTGGTCACGGGATGTCCCCCGACTATTGATTACCGGCACTCGACCCCGCCGGTGGCTAACGATCCGACCTGTGTCGCCCTCGCGCGAAGCGTAGTCGAAGAGCTGTGGGGCGCATCACTGCTGGTGGATCATCCAATCAGCATGGGCGCCGACGACATGGGCGCCTTCCTTGAAAAAGTGCCCGGCGTCTACGCCTGGATTGGCAATGGTTGCGGTGGCTCCGTCCCACAACTGCACCAGCCCGACTACGACTTCAACGACGACATCCTGGAGAAAGGCAGTCGCTTTCTTTCCCACTCCGCTCGGCGTTTTCTCGACAGCAACCGGTAAGTCCGGGAGGTAGCATGAGTCATCTAGAAAGAACCGCAGCGCTCGAGGCTGCACCACGCCGGCAATTCGCTTTTCCACATATCTTCGTGGTCTTGTTCAGTTTCATCTGCATCGCGGCCGCGATGACCTATCTGATCGATGCCGGCAGCTATGAGAGAGTGATTTCCGAGCAGGGCAAGACAGTGGTGGTGCCAGGCAGTTATGCCGTCATCGATGGTCAGCAAGCAACCTTGCTTACGCCCTTTATCGCGGTGTTCGAGGGCATGAAGGAAGGCAGCAGCATCATTTTCTTCATCTTTATCTCCGGAGGTGCTTTCGGCGTACTCAAGGCCACCGGGGTACTGCAGAAACTGGTGGCCAGTATCAGCCGCAGCCTGTCGGGTCATGACATCATCCTGATCCCATTGCTGATGCTGTTGTTTGCCATCGGGGGGGCAACCTTTGGCCTTGCCGAGGAAACCATCGCCTTCATCATCATACTGGCGCCCATGATGAGGATGCTGGGCTACAACTCCATGGTCGCAGCCGCTGTCCCCCTGGTGGGCGCCGGTGCCGGATTCTCCGCCGCCTTCATGAACCCCTTTACCGTCGGGGTGGCTCAGGATATTGCCCAGCTGACCATGTTCTCGGGCATGGGCCTACGGATTATCTACTGGTTGGTGTTTGTCAGCATAAGCATCTCCTTCGTGACTTACTATGCCGCCAAAGTGAAATCGACTCCGGAACCCGGGGCCATTGAAAATCAGCCCCGGTTCGACGAAAGCCCCCTAAGCCATTCCGATCGACTTATCCTGTCGACCTTCGCCGGCGCCATCCTGCTGATCGCCTACGGGGTCATCCGCCATGGCTGGTATATCGGTGAAATGTCCGGCGTGTTTCTGCTGATGTGCATGCTGGTCGGCGCCTTTGCCCGGATGAGCCCCAACGAGATTGCCGAACAGTTCGTCAATGGTCTCAAGGACATCGCCATGGGCGCTCTGGTGGTCGGTTTCGCCTTCGGCATCCTGATCGTACTCAAGAACGGCAGCATCCTGGATACCATTCTCTATCACCTCGAGCAATTGCTTGGCGGCATGCCACCCGTGTTCACAGCCGTCGGCATGTTTCTGGTGCAATTGTTGCTGAACTGCCTGGTGCCTTCGGGGAGTGGCCAGGCCGCCCTGACCATGCCGTTGATGGTTCCGCTGGCCGATCTGGTGGGAGTGTCCCGTCAGACAGCCGTGCTGGCCTTCCAGTTGGGGGACGGCATCACCAATATCGTGACCCCCACTTCCGGCTATTTCATGGCGGGGTTGTCGGTCGCCGGGGTGTCCTGGAGCAAATGGATCAAGTGGATAATGCCGCTGTTCCTCATCCAGCTAATGCTGGCCGCCGGCATGGTTACCCTTGCCTACTATCTTTCCTGGTCTTGAAAGGAATCTATTCTATGCAAATTAAACAGATCACCGTCTATGGCGTTCGCCTGCCACTCAAACAGCCCTTCAAGATTGCCTACGATACCTATGAAGATATCGAGAGTATCCTGGTCAGGATTGAATCGACCTCGGGTGACGTTGGCTGGGGAGAAGCGGTTGTCGACCAGCATGTTTCGGGAGAAACCTGGCAGTCGGCCCGCCAGATCATCGCCAGGGAGCTGGCGCCGTTACTGATCGGGCGTTCCTTCGACAGTATCGGCGCCTTCCACAAGACGGCGGAGACGCGCATTCGCCACAGCCCTTCCGCCAAGGCCGCCCTGGACATCGCCCTGCACGATCTGCTGGCCCGGCACTGCAAGGTGCCGCTCTATGCTCTGCTTGGGGGACGCTATCATGCCCGCCTGGAGGTACCCAGCGTGATCAGCATGCTGGAACCGGAAGAAATGGCGCGTCAGGCCAGAGACGCCTGTGCCCGCGGCCATACGTCGGTCAAAATCAAGCTTGGGGATACCTCTGAGATGGATATTGAACGTATCGCCCGTGTTCGGGAGGCCATGATGCCGGGTGTAGCTCTGCGGGTCGACGCCAACCAGGGATGGAGTGCCAAGCAGGCTCTGCACATTATCCGCCAGACCGTTTCCTACCGGGTGGACTGGTTCGAACAACCGGTCTCCATTGAAAGTCTGGATGCGCTCAGTCAGGTGACTCGGGCCACCGAGGCGGTCATCATGGCCGATGAACCCATCCACGGCGTGCGCGACATGCTTGAGGTGGTTCGGCGCCAGGCGGCAGACATGGTGAATATCAAGCTGATGAAATCCGGTGGCTTGCACGCCGCCCGGATCATGGCCGAGGTTGGCTGCGCCGCCGGCATTCCCTGCCAGATAGGCTCCATGGTCGAGTCTTCAGTGGCGACCCTTGCCGGCGCACACCTGGCGATAGCACATGGCAACATAGTGGCCAATGATCTAGTCGGACCAGCCATGATTTCTCATGATGTCGCCGATATGCCCGGCAGCGATACCCATATAGAATTGTCCGACGCACCCGGGCTCGGTATATGGATCGACGAGGAGCGAGTACGAGCACTCAGCACCTTTGAGGATCGAATCGACTGACCACTCGAAAATGAACCACGCCTCATAAACTGGCTATTCCAACACCACCACCCAGAATGAGATAAAAAAAAGCCGGGAATCATCCCGGCTTTTTCTATTAGCGCGTTAGCCTGTCAGGCCATGGCTGAAGTTACTCGGCCTTGTCGGCCGGTGCCGCTTCGGTCTTGGCTGCTTCAATCGGTGCCGTTTCAACCTTGGTTTCTTCGGCAGCGGGAGCTTCGGCTACAACCGGTGCATTCGCTTCCTTGATGGACAGACGAATACGGCCCTGGCGATCCACTTCCAGTACCTTGACCTTGACGGTATCGCCTACGGTCAGGTGATCGGACACATTCTTGACCCGCTCTTCGGTGATCTGGGAGATATGAACCAGACCATCTTTACCGGGCAGAATGTTGACGAAGGCACCGAAGTCGGCCAAACGCACAACCTGACCTTCGTAGATGGTGCCGGCTTCCACTTCTGCGGTCAGCTGCTCGATACGGCGGATGGCCAGTTTGGCGGCTTCGCCGTCAACGGCGGCAATCTTGACGGTACCGTTGTCGTCCAGCTCGATGGTGGTACCGGTTTCTTCGGTCAGGGCACGGATGGTGGCGCCGCCTTTACCGATGACATCACGGATTTTCTCGGGATTGATCTTGATGATATGGATGCGAGGTGCGAAGTCGGAAATCTCGGCACGCGGTGCCTGCATCGCTTCATCCATCACCTTCAGGATGTGCAGGCGAGCGTTACGCGCCTGCTTCAGCGCCACTTCCATGATCTCCTTGGTGATGCCTTCAATCTTGATGTCCATCTGCAGAGCGGTAATGCCCTGAGTGGTACCGGCCACCTTGAAGTCCATATCGCCCAGGTGATCTTCGTCACCCAGAATGTCGGACAGCACGACGAAGCCGGCGTCTTCTTTCACCAGGCCCATGGCGATACCGGCCACAGAAGCCTTGATAGGTACACCCGCGTCCATCAGTGCCAGTGAGGTACCACACACGGAGGCCATGGAGGAAGAACCATTGGACTCGGTGATTTCGGATACCACACGCACCGTGTAGGGGAATGCCTCGGCACTCGGCATCACGGCGGCAACGCCGCGCTTGGCCAGACGACCGTGACCGATCTCCCGACGCTTGGGGCTGCCGACCATGCCGGTTTCGCCCACACAGTAGGGAGGGAAGTTGTAGTGCAGCATGAAGCGGTTGGTACGGGCGCCGGTCAGCTCGTCAATCAGCTGAGCGTCACGCTCTGTGCCCAGGGTAGCCGCAACCAGGGCCTGAGTTTCACCACGGGTAAACAGGGCAGAGCCGTGAGTACGGGGCAGCAAGCCGGTGGCCACGTTCAAAGCACGAATCATGTCCGGTTCACGGCCATCGATACGGGGCTCACCGCGTACTACGCGACCACGTACAATCTGCTTCTCCAGCTTGCCCAGCTGTTCCTGCACTTCCTTGATGCCCTGCTCCGGATGAGCGGCCAGAACCGCCGCCAGTGCCTTGGCCTTGATGGCGCCAATGGCGTCACGACGGGCACTCTTGTCGGTGATGCGGTAGGCTTCGCCCATCTCGGTGGTCGCCAGTTCGGCAATCTGGGCTTTCAGGCCTTCGTTCTCGGCCTTCGGCTGCCAGTCCCAGGGTTGAGTGCCCACTTCGGCGGCAAATTCATTGATGGCCTGGACGGCGGCGCCCAGTTGCTCGTGACCGTAAACCACGGCACCCAGCATCACCTCTTCCGGCAGAATGTTGGCTTCGGATTCCACCATCAGTACCGCATTGGCGGTACCCGCCACCACCAGATCCAGCTCGCTGTTTTCCAGCTCGCTGATACTCGGGTTCAGCACGTATTCGCCGTTCATGTAACCGACGCGGGCCGCACCGATAGGACCGGCAAACGGAATACCGGAAATGGCCAGGGCAGCAGAAGCACCCAGCATGGCAACAATATCGGGTGCGATATCGGGGTTTACCGATACCACGGTCGCAATCACCTGTACTTCGTTTTTGAATCCGTCGGGAAACAGCGGACGAATCGGACGGTCAATCAGTCGCGAGGTCAGTGTTTCACCTTCCGTCGGACGACCTTCACGCTTGAAGAAGCTGCCCGGGATACGGCCGGCAGCGTAGGTACGCTCCTGGTAGTTGACGGTCAGCGGGAAAAAGTCTTTGCTTTCATCGGCTTCGCGTTTGCCAACGACGGTTACCAGAACGGCGGTATCATCGATGCTGACCATGACGGCACCACTCGCCTGACGCGCCATTACGCCGGTTTCGAGGGTGACTGTATGCTGGCCATACTGGAAGGTTTTCACGATAGGATTCACGTTGTAGATTCCTTAATATGTTTGGTCTTTTAATTTACCGGCACAGTATACTTGATTCCCGTTTAAAGGACAGAATCGCAAGGGGAAAACAAGCTTTAAGTCGTAAACCGACAGCTGGAAGTTAAACCGAAACAGAGTGTTTTTTCAGGTTCCAACTCTGCTGGAAAAACAAACAGCCAGTGGCTGGTTCATCCGCATAAACTCGATGTCTACAAGCGATGTTGTTTCACTTGCCGTTGTCAGCTTATGGCTTAACGCTTTTCTGCAGGCAACAAAAAAGGGGCCTGAGCCCCTTTTTCTTGAACCGGATGAGTCGATTAACGACGCAGACCCAGTTTGGCGATCAGTGCACTGTAACGCGCAACGTCTTTACGCTTCAGGTAGTCCAGCAGGCTACGACGCTGGGATACCATGCGCAGCAGACCACGACGGCTGTGATGGTCGTGGATGTGCTGCTTGAAGTGACCTTGCAGGTGGTTGATCTGGGCGCTCAGCAGGGCAACCTGAACTTCAGGTGAACCGGTGTCGCCTTCGGCACGAGCAAAGTCAGCAACGATCTGGGCTTTGGTTTCAGCATTTAGTGACATCTTATTACTCCAAAGAGATGAATGTTTTTTCCAGCCGATCACTAATTCAGCCGGAAAGCGAGCTGCGCATTCTACCAGTTAAGCCGATGTTGGCAACCAGAAAATGCCAGCAACACAAAGGGCCTTAACGAGCGCCGTTTATGTCAGGAACCTCGGGCGTTTCAGCGAACCAGACGCTTGGGGGCAACTTTACCGTCATCGTCGATTTCACCGACACCGATAAACTGCTGTTCATCGCCCATGGTCATGCGTACAAATCCCTCGAGCGGCGCGCCGGAGACCTGAACCGCCTGCCCCTGGTTGATATAACCGGCCACCAGCGCGGACATGTTCACTTCCGGCAGGCTGGATACGGCGGTGTCCATCGGCAACAGCAGCGGATCCAGCTCCAGGCGAGGCGCTATATCCTGCGTCCGGCAGTTTTCGAGGATACACTCCAGCTGCTCCAGCGTCAGCATGCGTTCGGTCGGGTAACCCGCCACCGCCAGCCGGCGCAGCACGGTCACGTGTGCACCGCAGCCCAGCACCTCGCCCAGATCATCGACGATGGTCCGGATATAAGTGCCCTTGCTGCAGTGTACTTCCAGCTCGACTTCATCCCCCTCAAAGCGAATGAGGGTCAGCTCATAGACGGTGATGGGTCGGGATTCCCGCGGTACTTCGATGCCTTCACGAGCATACTGGTACAGCGGCTTGCCCTGATACTTGAGTGCGGAATACATGGACGGGATCTGCTGACTCTGGCCACGAAAACGATCCAGTGCCTCGATCAGGTCACCCGGAGCCACCTTGACCGGCCGGGTCTCGACCACTTCGCCGTCTGCATCGCTGGTATCGGTGCGCTCGCCCAGCTTGGCAACCACCCGATAGCGCTTGTCCGCTTCCAGCAGAAACTGGGAAAACTTGGTCGCCTCACCCAGGCAAATCGGCAACATGCCGGTGGCCAATGGGTCGAGCGCGCCGGTATGACCCGCCTTGGCGGCGGCATAAATACGCTTGACCTGTTGCAGGGCATCGTTGGAGGTAATGCCGGCAGGCTTGTCCAACAACAGAATGCCGTCTACCTCACGGCCACGAAATCGACGCTGACGCCCCATCTTCAGTCCTTCTTCTCTTGATCTTGATCCTGCTCGTCCTGACCACCGTCTTTCATCCGACGATTGTCTTCGGCGATGGTGCTGGAAACCAGGGTAGAAATACGCATCCCCTCGACCAGGCTCTGGTCGTAGGAGAAACGTAATTCGGGCGTCACCCGCAGACGCATGGCTTTACCCACCAGGCTGCGAATAAAGCCGCTGGCATCTTTCAATACCTTCATGCCCTGTTCGATTTTTTCCGGATCGTTTTCCAGAAAGGTAACGAACACCTTGGCGTAGTTCAGATCTCGAGACAACTCGACACCGGATACCGTCACCAACTTGAGGCGCTCATCTTTGATTTCCCGCTGCAGGATCATCGCAATTTCTTTCTGCAATTCCTGACCTACCCGGCGGGATCGGCTGAATTCTCTGGCCATAACTCTCTTTCCAAGACAAAGGGGGCCAAAGGCCCCCATTTATATATCAGTGCTGAAACCGGGGTTCCTGGTACAAGCCGCCCTTACAGGGTGCGCTGTACTTCCACGATTTGGAAGACTTCTATCTGGTCGCCCACTCGTACATCATTGTAGTTCTTCACGGCAATACCACATTCCATGCCGTTACGCACTTCCTGCACATCGTCCTTGAAGCGACGCAGAGATTCCAGCTCGCCTTCGTAAATGACCACGTTCTCGCGCAGTACCCGGATCGGGTTGCTGCGCTTGACGTTACCTTCGGTGACCATACAACCGGCCACGGCACCAAACTTGGGCGAACGGAACACATCACGTACCTGAGCCAGACCGATGATTTCCTGCTTGAACTCGGGAGCCAGCATGCCGGTCATGGCCTGCTTCACTTCATCCAGCAGCTCATAGATCACGCTGTAGTAACGCAGATCGATGTCTTCCGCCTCAATCATCTTGCGGGCAGACGCATCGGCACGCACGTTGAAGCCCACTATGATGGCGTTGGATGCCGCTGCCAGGCTGGCGTCGGTTTCGGTAATACCACCCACACCGGAGCCGATGATCTTGACCTTCACTTCGTCGGTAGACAGCTTCTGCAACGACTCGGAAATCGCTTCGATGGAGCCCTGCACATCCGCTTTCAGTACCAGGTTGACTTCGGCGACTTCGCCTTCGGTCATGTTGGCGAACATGTTCTCCAGCTTGGCTTTCTGCTGACGCGCCAGTTTTACTTCACGGAACTTGCCCTGACGATAGAGTGCCACTTCACGGGCCTTCTTCTCGTCACGTACCACGGTGGCTTCATCACCGGCTGCCGGCACGCCGGACAGGCCCAGAATTTCGACCGGAATGGACGGACCCGCCGTCTTGATTTCGCGACCCAGCTCGTCCTTCATGGCACGAACACGGCCATATTCCAGGCCACAGAGTACGATATCACCCTGGTTCAGGGTACCTTCCTGTACCAGTACGGTAGCAACCGGACCACGTCCCTTGTCGAGGCGTGATTCGATGACGACACCGGATGCCATGCCGTCGTACACGGCTTTCAGTTCCAGTACTTCCGCCTGCAGCAAAATGGCTTCGAGCAGCTCGTCGATACCCTGACCGGTTTTGGCCGAGATGAAGACGAACATGTTTTCGCCGCCCCAGTCTTCCGACATGACGCCGTGCTGAGACAGTTCGCTCTTGACCCGGTCGATATCCGCTTCCGGCTTGTCCATCTTGTTGACGGCAACAATCAGGGGAACGCCGGCCGCCTTGGCGTGCTGGATGGCTTCAACGGTCTGCGGCATAACGCCGTCGTCCGCCGCCACCACCAGGATCACGATGTCGGTCGCACTGGCGCCACGGGCACGCATGGAGGTAAAGGCGGCGTGACCCGGAGTATCCAGGAAGGTGACCATACCGTTGTCGGTTTCGACGTGGTAGGCACCGATATGCTGGGTAATACCACCGGCTTCGCCGGCTGCTACCTTGGCCCGACGGATATAATCCAGGGTCGAGGTCTTGCCGTGGTCAACGTGACCCATGATGGTCACAACCGGGGCCCGGGTCTGACGTTCGGCATCGGTATCACGGTCCGACAGTACCTTCTGCTCCAGCTCGTTTTCACGACGCAGAATCACCTTGTGGCCCATCTCTTCCGCCACCAACTGGGCGGTTTCCTGATCGATCACCTGGTTGATGGTTACCATGGCACCCATCTTCATCATGGTCTTGACGACTTCGGCACCCTTGACGGCCATCTTGTTGGCCAGTTCGGCCACGCTGACGGTCTCACCGATTTCAACGTCGCGGTTCACCGCCTGCGCCGGCTTCTGGAAGCCATGCTTCATCGAATTCGGCGTCATTACCTTGGCGCGCTTGCCTTTTCTCAGACGTTCGTTGCGGCTTTCGCGATTTTCGCGATCTTCCTTGTTTTTGCCACCCTTGCGCTTCTTGCCACCGGTACTACGGCGAGCTTTCTGCTCTTCGGTCTTGTCGGCTTCGTCTTCCGCGGCCTTGGCATGCTCGTTGGTCATGACATGGTAATCCGCATCTTCCGGCTTCTTCGCCGCGGCTTCTTCTGCCCAGCGCTTTTCGTTTATTTCAGCCAGCTTGCGTACTTCTTCGGCCTTTTTCTGGGCGTCCAGCTCGGCCTTGCGCAAGGCTTCTTGCTCACGCTGTTGTTTCAGTTTTTCTGCTTCGCTCTTCGCCATATCGTCCGCCTTTTTCTGCTCTTTGCTTCGGGGCTTGGTTGCCCCCTGCTCTGTGGTGTTCTGAGCTTGCAGCTGAGCCTGGCGGGCTTTTTCTTCCGCGTCACGCTTGGCTTGTTCTTGTGCCTCACGCTTGGCCTTGTCTTCGGCTTCGCGTTTGGCTTGCTCTTCGGCCTCACGCCGGGCCTGTGCTTCTGCTTCCAGACGCGCCTGCTCTTCTGCTTCCTGTTGACGTTGCTGCTCTTCCAGCGAGTCACGTCTTACGTAGGTGCGCGTCTTGCGCACCTCGACCTGTACGGCTTTGCTCTTGCCGCCGACGACCGGCACACTCAGGGTGCTGATGGTCTTGCGCTGCAGCGTCATCCGCTTGGGTTCTTTATCGTCAGCGCCATGCTGTTTCTTTAAAAACGTCAGCAAGGCGGCCTTTTCGGTTTCCGATACGGTGTCGGCAGTGGATTTCTCCATGCCGGCTTCGCGAAACTGCTGGACAAGACGGTCAACCGATGTGTCGATGTCGCTGGCGAGCTGCGTTAATGTAACTTCTGCCATTCATTTACCTCCGCTGATCTTATTCTTCGTTCTGGTCTCCGAACCAGCAGATATTTCGGGCCGCCATGATAAGCTCCCCTGCCAGGGTTTCATTCAGACCTTCAATTCCTTCAAGGTCGTCTATGCCCTGTTCTGCCAATTCTTCCAGATCCGCAACACCACGGGCGGCAAGCGAATACGCCAGCTCCCGGGTCATGGAGGGCAGTGCGAGCAGGTCTTCTGCCGGCTCCACCCCTTCGAATGATTCTTCCTGCGCCAGGGCCCGAGTAGTCAGGGCATCCTTGGCTCTATTACGCAGCACCTCCACCGTCTCTTCATCCAGGCCTTCGACGCTCAACAACTCGCTGACCGGCACATAGGCAATTTCTTCCAGGGAAGAAAAGCCTTCTTCCATCAGCAAGGCGGCGAAATCTTCGTCGATGTCCAGATCCTGGACAAACAGATTCATGATCTTGTCGCTTTCTACCTGATGCTTGCTCTGCAGATCTTCTACCGTCATCACGTTCAGTTCCCAGCCGGTCAGCTGAGCTGCCAGCCGAACGTTCTGACCGTTACGGCCGATGGCCTGGGCCAGATTGCCGGATTCCACCGCGATGTCCATGGAATGGGCATCTTCATCGACGATGATAGAGGCCACGTCTGCCGGTGCCATGGCGTTAATCACAAACTGGGCGGGGTTGTCGTCCCACAACACGATATCGACCCGCTCACCGCTGAGCTCGCCGGATACGGCTTGAACCCGGGCACCACGCATACCGACACAAGCCCCGATGGGGTCGATGCGACGGTCGTTGGTCTTGACTGCAATCTTGGCACGGCTGCCCGGATCCCGGGCGGCAGCCATGATTTCGATAATTTCCTCACCGATTTCCGGTACTTCGATGCGGAACAGCTCTTTCAGAAAGTCCGGGTGGCTACGGCTGACGAACAGCTGGGCACCACGGGCTTCGGGACGAACCGCATACAAGAGGCCGCGAATACGATCACCGGAACGGAACGATTCCCGCGGCAATAAATCTTCACGGAAGATCACCGCCTCGGCGTTGCTGCCCAGATCCAGAATCACGTTATCCCGCGTCGCCTTCTTGACCACACCGGTAATGATCTCGCCTTCCTGATCCTGGAACTGCTCCACCACCTGCATGCGCTCGGCTTCACGTACTTTCTGTACGATAACCTGCTTGGCTGTCTGGGTGGTGATGCGGTCGAAGGTAACCGAATCGATCTCGTCTTCCACATAATCGCCAATCTGAATGTCAGGCTCGTCGATCTGTGCCGCTTCCAGGGTGATTTCGCCGTAGGGGTTGGTCAGGGCTTCCTGGTTTTCCACTACCTGCCAGCGACGGAAGGTTTCGAAATTACCGCTTTTACGGTCGATTTCGACCCGTACCGCGATATCACCTTCATATTTTTTCTTGGTGGCCGTAGCCAGGGCGGTTTCCAGTGCCTCGAAAATCTTTTCGCGAGGCACGGCCTTTTCGTTAGAAACGGCATCAACAACCAGCAATATTTCTTTATTCATGTCCGACTGCCTCGTTAGTCAAAGTTCGGAACCAGATGCGCTTTTTGGATATTGGCGAAGGCGATGGGGAATTCGGTTCCCGCCACCTCCAACCTGATCATGGTGTCGTCTACCGACACCAGAAGCCCGGTCAGTTTACGATGATTGTTCACCGCCATACGCAGGGATAATTCTACCTGCTGGCCGATAAGGGCCTGATAATGAGCCGGCTTGAACAGGGGGCGAGCCATACCCGGAGAAGACACCTCCAGATCATATTCGGTAGATATGGGATCTTCCACATCGAGCACGGCACTAACCTGCCGACTGACTTCGGCACAATCAGTTACTTCAATACCGTTTTCATGGTCGATGTACAAACGTAAGGTCGAATGCCGGCCGGCGCGTACAAATTCGAGCCCCAGCAATTCAAAGCCCAGAGCCTCTACGGGCTCTGACAGCATCTCGGTCAATCGTTGTTCCAATGTAGCCAAAGCTACCCCTCCGAAAACAAAAAAAGGGCTCGCAGCCCAGTGAATGTGCACCGATGATACCGGTGCTGAAGTGCAGATAACAAAAAGCCCCGATCTTCAAATCGGGGCTATTCACCTGGACCCTGACTGTCGCCTCGCAGCGACCATTTACCGCAGCTATCATTAAATAACATGCGACAAACGTGAGGATTGGTTGCGGGGGCCGGATTTGAACCGACGACCTTCGGGTTATGAGCCCGACGAGCTACCAGACTGCTCCACCCCGCGTCCGAACCGTGCGAGAGTATAGTTAATTTGAGCTCGAATCTCAACTTAACTATGACTTGGTGCCGAGAGCGGGACTTGAACCCGCACGCCTATACAGGCACTACCCCCTCAAGATAGCGTGTCTACCAATTCCACCACCTCGGCAAAAACCTTATTCGGGTACGTCGCTGCTGTTTATGGCAGGAACATCACCCGGGATGACGCTTTCTTCTACCTGAGGTACAGAAAGATCTTCCCATTCACTTCCCTGCTTGGTGTTGTTACTGGAGAGATTCCCCAATACCAGACTCACCACAAAGAAGCCTGCTGCCAGTAGCGTTGTCGCCTTGGTCAGGAAATTACCGGACCCACTGGAGCCAAAAACCGTATTCGACGCACCTGCTCCGAAGGAAGCACCCATATCGGCGCCCTTACCTTGCTGAATCAGCACCAGACCAATCAGAGTCAGTGCGATGAGCAGATACACCACTAAAAGAATTTCGTACATCAGCCTTACCTTTGCTTGACGTCTGAGCCCCGCATCAGACTGCTGTCCGGAGCGGGGCTAATACTAGCTAGACCCTTGACGGGATACAAGTGCAATTTTAAAAAATAGATTCAAGTGAATAAAAAGAAGACAAAACGATGATTGGACAACCGTTTTTCTTCTTGTAGGCCCCACTTCACAGTGGGGCTGGGATATTTGCCCGACTAAAGTCGAGCCAACAAATACCGCCTCTCAGGCAACCGCATCGGCAATATGCCGAGCCAGACGCTGTACCTGTTCAAAATCGGCGCCTTCCACCATGACCCGGATAAGAGGCTCGGTGCCGGATTTGCGCAGCAAGACCCGGCCTGCGCCGGCGAGTTCAGCTTCCGCAACGGCCACCCGGCATTGCACTTCGCTGTCGGACAGCGGATCGGTGCCAGCTTGAAAGCGCACATTAACCAGCACCTGAGGATAGAGCACCAGCTCTCTACTCAATTCATGCAGGCTGCGCCCTTCATCAACCATGGCACGCAACACCTGCAATGATGCCACTATGCCGTCACCGGTACTGTTGTGATCCAGGCTGATGATATGGCCCGAGTTTTCCCCCCCCAGCTTCCAGCCGTGTTGCTTGAGCAGCTCCATCACATAACGGTCACCCACCTTGGCCCGCACAAAGGCAATATCCTGCTGTGCCAGCGCCAGCTCCAGCGCCATGTTGGTCATCAGGGTACCGACCACACCGCCGCTAAGGGTACCCCGGCGACGAGCGTCCCGCGCCATGATATACAGCAATTGATCGCCGTCCAGCAAGGCACCGGTATGATCCACCATCGCCAGTCGATCACCATCACCGTCGAAGGCGATACCCAGATCGGCGTCGTACTCCTGCACGGCAGCCACCAGTGCCGCCGGCGCGGTCGAGCCAACCTTGTCATTAATGTTGACGCCATTCGGCTGCACGCCGGTACGGATCACCTTGGCACCCAGCTCTTCAAATACCGCCGGGGCTATGTGATAAGTGGCGCCGTGAGCACAATCGAGCACTATGGTCAGGCCATCCAGATGCATCTCGGAAGGAAAGGTACTCTTGCAGAACTCGATGTAACGCCCGGCCGCGTCGTTGATGCGACTGGCCTTGCCCAGCAGCTCGGAGGCCACACAATCCATCGGCTGATCGAGCATGGCCTCGATCGCCAGCTCGACGTCGTCCGGCAGCTTGGTGCCGTCATGGGAAAAGAACTTGATGCCGTTATCGTAATAGGGATTGTGGGAAGCACTGATCACGATACCGGCCTCGGCCCGGAAGGTACGGGTCAGGTAGGCAATGGCCGGGGTCGGCATGGGGCCGAGCAGCGCCGCCTGTATGCCCGCCGCAGACAGGCCCGCCTCCAACGCCGACTCCAGCATGTAACCGGAGATGCGCGTATCTTTGCCGATCAGCACCTTCTTGGTGCCAGTACGAGACAGCACCTTTCCGGCGGCCCAGCCCAGCTTCATCACGAATTCCGGCGTGATGGGGTAATCCCCTACCCGCCCGCGAATGCCGTCGGTACCAAAATATTTTCTGCTCATTGTATTATCCCTGATATTGTGCGGCCTGCTGCCATACTTGCATGGCATCGGCCATTTCTTTTACATCATGCACTCGTAATATTTGCGCGCCCTGACTCAACGCAAACAAATGCGCCGCCAGGCCACCGGCAAGGCGTTGCTCGACGTCACGGTCCAGCAATTGTCCCAGCATCGACTTGCGTGACATACCGACCAGCAACGGCAGCTCCAAGGCATGCAGGTCGCCTACCTTGCCCAATAATTCGTAGTTGTGTTCGAGCCGCTTGCCGAATCCATAACCGGGATCCAGGCAGATGCGCTCGCGGGGGATACCCGCTTCATCACAGGCTGACAGCCGTTGCCGCAGAAAGTCCGCCACCTCGAGGGTCACATCCTGATAATCCGGTGCCTGCTGCATGGTTCTGGGCTGACCCTGCATATGCATCAGGCATACGGCGGCGCCACTGTCGGCTGCCACCTGCAAGGCCCCCGGCTCGCGCAGGGCACGGATGTCATTGATCAAATCCGCACCGGCCTTGACCGACTCCCGCATCACCCCCGCCTTGCTGGTATCGACGGAAATCCAGCAATCCAGCTCCTGGCGCAACAGCTCAAGCACCGGAATAACCCGATCCAGTTCCTGCTGCTCGGTCACCGCATCGGCGCCGGGGCGTGTCGACTCTCCGCCCACGTCAATCAGGGTGGCGCCGTCTTTGACCATCTGCAAGGCATGGCGCAAGGCGGCGTCTCTGCCCACAAAGTGGCCACCGTCCGAAAAAGAGTCGGGCGTCAGGTTGAGGATCCCCATGATTCGGGGTGAGCATAAATCCAGGCTTCTGGATGCGCTTGATAACAGCATAACGACAGGTTCCCACAAAATAAAAAGCCCCGGACACTGATGTCCGGGGCTTAATTTATCATAAATTATCAGTTGCTGGTGGCATCACCGGGCTTATTCAAATCCGCGGTGCCGGACTTGGCTTCGTCAGCCTGCTCCGCGTCCTTGTCACCGGTGCTGGCCGCCGGCCCCTGTGGCTTGTCGTCAGACTCTTCTGTCCAGTCTGCCGGTGGCCGCACATCACGACGTGCCATCAAATCATCGATTTGCTTGGCATCGATGGTTTCGTACTTCATCAGCGCGTCTTTCATGGCGTGCAGGATATCGATGTTATCCATCAGTATCTGCTTGGCACGCTCGAAATTACGATGAATGACGTCTTTCACCTCGGCATCGATGGCATTGGCGGTTTCATCGGACATGTGCTTGACCTTGGCCGCAGTGCGGCCGAGGAAGACTTCGCCTTCTTCATCCGCATACAGCAAGGGACCCAGTTTTTCCGACAGGCCCCACTGAGTCACCATCTTGTGGGCAATTTCGGTTGCCCGCTCGATGTCGTTGGAAGCACCGGTCGTCACCTTGTCGAAACCGTAGATGATTTCTTCCGCCAGACGACCGCCGTAGAGGCTGGAGATCATGGACTCCAGATGCTGCTTGCTATAACTGAAGCGGTCCTGCTCGGGCAGATACATGGTCACACCCAGGGCGCGGCCACGAGGAATAATGGACACCTTGTACACAGGATCGTGCTCGGGCACCATGCGACCGACGATGGCATGACCCGCTTCATGATAGGCCGTCATCGCCTTCTCGGACTCGGACATCACCATGGAGCGGCGCTCGGCGCCCATCATGATCTTGTCCTTCGCCTTTTCAAATTCCTCCATCGACACCAGTCGACGAGCCGAACGAGCCGCAAACAAGGCGGCCTCGTTCACCAGGTTGGCCAGATCGGCACCACTGAAACCGGGCGTACCACGGGCAATGACGCTGGCATTAACATCGTCACCCAGAGGAACTCGGCGCATGTGCACCTTGAGGATCTGTTCACGACCACGCACATCGGGCAGTCCCACCACCACCTGGCGATCGAAGCGGCCGGGACGCAGCAAGGCCGGATCCAGTACGTCGGGTCTGTTGGTGGCGGCGATGACGATAACGCCTTCGTTACCTTCGAAGCCGTCCATCTCTACCAGCATCTGGTTCAGGGTCTGTTCGCGTTCGTCGTGACCGCCACCCAGACCGGCACCACGCTGGCGACCGACGGCATCGATTTCATCGATAAAGATGATACAGGGCGCAGACTTCTTCGCCTGCTCGAACATGTCACGAACCCGTGATGCACCCACACCGACAAACATTTCCACGAAATCGGAACCGGAAATGGTAAAGAAAGGCACCTTGGCTTCACCGGCAATGGCCTTGGCCAGCAAGGTTTTACCGGTACCGGGTGGGCCCACCAGCAGAATACCGGTAGGAATACGCCCGCCCAGCTTCTGGAAACGGCTGGGATCACGCAGGTAATCCACCAGTTCTTTCACGTCTTCCTTGGCTTCATCACAACCGGCCACATCGGCGAAGGTCGTTTTGATCTGATCTTCGCTCATCAGACGGGCCTTGCTCTTGCCGAAGCTCATGGCACCCTTGCCACCGCCGCCGCCCTGCATCTGACGCATGAAGAACACCCAGACACCGATCAACAGCAACATGGGGAACCAGGAGATGAAGATGGACGTCAGCAGGCTTGGTTCTTCCGGCTTTTCACCCACGACCCGCACATTGTTGTTCAGCAGATCATTCAGCAGCTGAGGATCCTGCGCAGGCAGAATAGTCGTGAAACGATCACCACTGCGCTTTACGCCATTGATGGTCTTACCATCCATGCGCACTTCACGAATTTGCCCTTGGGCTACTTCCTGTACAAAAGTGGTATAGTCCGTCTGGCGTCCACTCGGCTCGCTCGGGCTAAAGCTCTGGAATACCGACATTAACACCACGGCTATGACCAACCACAGGATCAAATTTTTCGCCATGTCGCTCAAATTACTAACCTCACCGGCTGACAGTTTATGACTTGGACAGAGTACTACAGTTTAAAACCTGTAGCCACAATGTAGACTTCTCGCGAGCGGGGCCGCGACGAATCGGGTTTTCTTACCCTTACCGAACTGAAAGACCGGCGAACTTCCAGCAGAAATTCATCGAAACCGGTCCCCTGAAACACTTTTACAACAAAACTGCCTTTGGGTGCCAGCACCTGACGGCACATATCCAGGGCAAGCTCCACCAGATACATGGATCTGGGCTGATCGACTTCGGGCGTACCACTCATGTTGGGCGCCATGTCCGACAACAATACATCGACCTTGTCTTCCCCTACCCGTTCCAGCAGGGCATTCAGTACTTCCTCATCTCGAAAGTCGCCTTGCAGGAAATCGACCCCGGCAATGGGATCCATGGCCAGCAAGTCACAGGCAATCACCTTGCCCTTCAAGCCCACCTGTTCAACCGAGTACTGGCTCCAGCCTCCTGGAGCCGCGCCCAGATCCACCACCGTCATGCCATGTTTGAGCAGACGATCGCGCCCTTGCAATTCTTCCAGTTTAAATACGGCACGCGAGCGCAGGCCTTTTTTTTGCGCCTGTTGTACATACTTGTCGTCAAAATGCTCTTTGAGCCAGCGCGTCGAGCTGGCCGAGCGTTTTTTCTTGGTCATTAAATTATCGCTCTGCTATTACCATTGAAGCTTAGATGGGGGTACAATAACCCCCTTTCAACCTATTAACTGAAGCATTTTGCAATGACCCTGACTAATAAGCAAAGACAATACCTCAAAGGCATGGCCCACAGCCTGAAGCCGGTGGTATTGCTTGGCCAGCATGGCCTGACTGAAGGCGTACTGGCCGAGATCGATTTGGCCCTGAATTTCCACGAACTGATCAAGGTCAAGGTTGCCGCCGAAGACAGGGAAGTCAAAACGCTGATCATGGATGCCATCGTCCGTGAAACCGCCGCGGTAAAAGTACAGAGCATCGGCCACATCCTGACGCTGTATCGTGCCAGCGAAGAGAAAAAAATCAGCCTGCCCAGAGCCTGAGCCGTCTGTAGGGGCTGGGCATTCAGCCCCGCCCTTTTGCTTTCCTGCTTTCCGTCCCGATATTTCCCTCTGTTTTTCTTGTTCTATCGTCAATCGCGCTATGATTCAGCATATGCTCCCTATGAGTGATTGTCATGCCCAACCACCGCTACCTGACCGACGAAGAACTAATGCTGCTGCACGAGATCTGTCGTCAGGATGGACCCGACGTACAGCTCAGCCTGCCCCTGATCATGGATGCTAATATTGTCCCCTTGCTGGATCAAGCCTCAGCGCTAGAGCTGAAACTGGAGCTTGGGGAGATAAAGCTGAGTTTTCCGGTGGCACTCAAGCACCCGGTTGCCAGTCAGGAACAAGCCGAACTCAGCTCACCCAGCATCATCACCAACGGCGGTCATCCTCGTGCCTGGCGTTTGCCCAATCCCCAATGCCTGCAGCTCAGCCACCCCGGAGGACGGCCGCTGGCGGCGGAAATAAAGGATTTATCGACCAATGGCATGAAACTGGTGTCGCGTCGTTCGCTGTTCGGCCAGCGTCAGCACAAGAAGGTATTGTTGAAACTGAGACAAGATCAGGAACTGACACTGACTCTCAGGCTGGTACGGCAGCACAAAGGCCCGCAATTCTGGCTGACCGCGGTACAGTTTGAACTGTCCACGGCCGATTGCCGGACCTTGTCGGACTTTGTCTTCAGAGGTTTTCTGGAACAGATGTGCAAAAGGCAGGAGACATAGCTCCTGCCTTTGCTTCGACCGCGGTGGCCGGAAGTCGTTATCACTGCACAGCGCCTTACAGGTACTGGACCTTGATCACTTCGTACTCGACTTCTCCTGCCGGCGTTTTGACCACAGCCACATCGTCCACTTCCTTGCCTATCAGCGCGCGGGCAATGGGAGAATTGACCGAAATCATGTTGGCCTTGATGTCCGACTCGTCATCACCCACGATGCGATAGGTGATTTCTTTCTCGTCATCTACCTTGAACAGGTCAACGGTGGCGCCGAAAATCACCTTGCCGGTGTTCGGCAACTTGGTGATATCGATGATCTGGGCATTGGACAGCTTGGCCTCAATCTCCTGGATACGCCCCTCGCAGAATCCCTGTTGTTCACGCGCGGCATGATACTCGGCATTTTCCTTCAGATCCCCGTGTTCACGGGCATCGGCAATGGCTGCGATTATTTGCGGGCGCTGCACAGACTTCAGCTGATCCAGTTCTTCACGCAGTTTCTGTGCACCGCGGATGGTCATCGGTGTTTGCTTCATAGTGGAAACCCGGTTCCTTTCAGACAATAAAACAACAAGAGCCCTGCCGGAAACCGGCACAGGGCTCGTATCATAAATAATTCCGTTTCAGCCGCCAGGCTGTCGTTTAGGACAGCCAGACTAATACAGTCGGCTTAGCGGGTCAAATCATCGAAGAAGCGTTTCACTCCTTCGAAAAAGCCTTCTGTCTTGGGTCTGTGTTTCTTGGCCGCCAGGCCACCACAAGACTCTTCCAGTTGGCGTAACAACTCTTTTTGCTCGTCGGTCAGGCTAACCGGTGTCTCGATATACACCTTGCACACCAGGTCGCCCATCTGACCACTGCGAGCCGAACGCACGCCCTTGCCCTTCAGACGGAACAGACGGCCAGTCTGGGTTTCTGCCGGGATCTTGAGCTTGACCCGACCATCCAGCGTCGGTACCTCCACCTCTCCGCCCAGAGCGGCGGCAGTAAAGCCTATCGGCACCTCGCAAAAGAGATTATTGCCGTCACGCACAAAGATTTCATGGTCGCGCACGTGCATCTGCACGTACAGATCGCCGGCCGGCGCACCGGCTTCACCGGCCTCGCCTTCACCAGACAAGCGAATCCGGTCACCGGTGTCGACGCCCGCCGGGATCTTGACCGACAACGTCTTGGTTTTCTGATAACGGCCTTCACCATGACACTTGTGGCACGGATCGCTGATGATCTTGCCCTTGCCCCGGCACTGGGGACACGGTTGCTGCACGGTAAAGAAACCCTGGCGCATCTGCACCTGTCCATGACCGTGGCAGGTCGGACAGGTCTTGGCCTGGGTGCCGGCTTTGGCACCGCTGCCATCACAGACGTCACAGCCTGCCAGAGTCGGTACCTTGATCTCTTTGGTCACACCCCGCACGGCTTCTTCCAGGGTCAGCTCCATATTGTAGCGCAAGTCTGAACCGCGGGCCGCTCGCTGCTGACGACGCTGACCGCCACCGAAGATATCACCGAACACATCGCCAAAAATATCACCAAAGTCGGCACCGCCACCACCAAAACCGTGACCGCCTTGCTGGCCGTTAACACCATCGTGACCAAACTGATCATAGGCGGCCCGCTTCTGGGCGTCGGTCAGCACTTCGTAAGCCTCGGTGGCTTCCTTGAACTTGTCACCGGCGTCGGCATCGGTCTTGTTACGGTCGGGATGATATTTCATCGCCATCCGTTTGTAGGCTTTTTTTATCTCGCGCTCTTCGGCTCCCTTGGAAACCCCGAGCACTTCATAATAATCTCGTTTCGACATAGGCTGATTGCTTACCTGAGTCCTGTTCACACAAAGGCGGGCGTTGGAATCCCAACGCCCGCCACTGGCAGCGTTAATACGCTGGGTTTGACTTATTTTTTGTCGTCTTTGACTTCTTCGAATTCGGCATCGACCACATCGTCATCGGCCTTGCCGGAAGCAGAAGCACCCTGCGGCTGCTCACCCGCGTCGGACGCATCGGCCTGAGCCTTGGCCTGGGCCACTTCCATCAGCTTCTGAGACGCTTCCATCAGTGCCTGCTGCTTGGCTTCGATCTCGCCCTTGTCTTCACCACGAACGGCAGTTTCCAGCTCGCTCAGGGCAGACTCAATGGCGCACTTGTCATCAGCGGCCAGAGCATCACCGGCTTCTTCCAGCTGTTTGCGAGTAGCATGCACCAGACCATCGGCCTGGTTACGCGCCTGCACCAGCTCTTCGAACTTCTTGTCTTCGGCAGCGTTGGCTTCGGCAGCACGAACCATGGCGTCGATCTCTTCCTCACTCAGACCGGAAGAGGCCTGAATGGTGATCTTCTGCTCTTTGCCGGTGTCCTTGTCTTTGGCGGACACGTGCAGGATGCCATCGGCATCGATATCGAAGGTCACTTCGATCTGTGGCAGGCCACGCGGTGCCGGACGAATACCTTCCAGGTTGAACTGGCCCAGCGACTTGTTGTCGCCGGAGCGCTTGCGCTCACCCTGCAGAACGTGAATGGTCACGGCAGACTGATTGTCGTCGGCGGTGGAGAACACCTGAGACTTCTTGGTCGGGATGGTGGTGTTCTTTTCGATCAACGCCGTCATCACGCCGCCCATGGTTTCGATACCCAGCGACAACGGGGTCACGTCCAGCAGCAGTACGTCTTTCTTGTCACCGGACAGCACGGCACCCTGGATGGCGGCACCCACGGCCACGGCTTCATCCGGGTTCACATCTTTACGCGGCTCCTGACCGAAGAACTCGCTGACGGCCTTCTGCACCAGAGGCATGCGAGTCTGACCACCCACCAGAATGACATCATCGATGTCAGACACGGACAGGCCAGAGTCTTTCAGCGCGATGCGTACCGGCTCCAGTGACTTCTTGACCATGTCTTCTACCAGCGATTCCAGCTTGGCACGAGTCAGCTTGATGTTCAGGTGCTTGGGACCAGTCGCATCGGCGGTGATATAAGGCAGATTTACCTCGGTCTGCTGGGCGGAAGACAGCTCGCACTTGGCTTTTTCGGCCGCTTCTTTCAGGCGCTGCAGCGCCAGCATGTCGTTACGCAGATCGAAGTTCTGCTCGCGCTTGAACTCTTCGACCAGATAGGTAATCAGACGGTTATCGAAGTCTTCGCCGCCCAGGTGGGTGTCACCGTTGGTCGCCAGTACTTCGAAGGTTTTTTCGCCATCCATATCATCGATTTCGATGATGGAGATATCGAAGGTACCACCACCCAGGTCGTATACCGCCACCTTGCGGTCACCCTGCGCCTTGTTCACGCCGTAGGCGAAGGCGGCTGCGGTTGGCTCGTTGATGATACGCTTCACGTCCAGACCGGCAATACGGCCCGCGTCTTTGGTTGCCTGACGCTGAGCATCGTTGAAGTAGGCCGGTACGGTAATTACCGCTTCGGTCACCGCTTCACCCAGATAGTCTTCGGCGGTTTTCTTCATCTTCTTCAGCACTTCGGCTGAAATCTGCGGCGGAGCCATTTTCTTGTCTTTGGCTTGAACCCAGGCATCACCGTTGTCGGAATTGATAATTTTGAACGGCATGATCTTGATGTCACGCTGTACTTCTTCATCTTCAAAGCGACGGCCGATCAGACGCTTGATGGCAAACAGGGTGTTATGCGGGTTGGTCACCGCCTGACGCTTGGCGGGCTGGCCAACCAGGGTCTCACCGTCATCGGTATAGGCGATGATGGAGGGAGTAGTACGAGTACCCTCGGCGTTTTCTATAACCCGCGGGGTATCCCCGTCCAGGATAGCAACACAAGAGTTGGTGGTACCCAGATCAATGCCGATGATTCTACCCATAAAATCCTCTCTCAATATCTTGAATTCAATCGTAAGCGTTTCGTGTTTTGCTTTAGAGCCTATATGTGGTTGCCACCAACGGCTTTCAAGACACACATCACATTTTTTTAGGCAAAAGCCGATATTTCGGCTGAATTAAGCCTGAGTGTCTATGGCTGGCCCTTTGGCCACCATGACCATGGCGGGGCGCAGTACCCGGCCGTTCAGCTCATAGCCTTTCATCATGACCGCCAGCACCGAGTTGGGGGCCACCTCGGCATTTTCCACCAGGCTCATGGCTTGATGCTTGTTCGGATCGAAGGCTTCCCCCTGGGGGTCGATAGTCTGGACACCAAACTTTTCCACCGTGTTCAGCAAGGACTTCAGGGTCAGCTCCACACCTTCATAGACCGCTTGAAATGCATCACTTTCTTTATCGGTGTGCTCCAGTGCACGTTCCAGGCTGTCGATTACCGGCAGCAGTTCGCCGGCAAATTTTTCCAGTGCGAACTTCTGTGCCTTTTCTACGTCCTGTGCCGCACGGCGGCGCAGATTTTCCATCTCGGCCTGGGCACGCAAGGCATTGTCTTTCTCGGCCTGGGCACTGGCAGTGGCATCGGCCAGCTGTTGCTCCAGCCCGGCGACATAAGCTGCATCCGGTTGGGTCGGCTCTGTGCCTGCGCTTTCTTCGCTCTCTACCGTCAGCGGTTCCTGCTCGGCGGCTTGCTCCGCGTCAACCTGATGTTGTTTTTTGCTCATGTTGTCTCCCGTATATGTTTACCAGCTTGGTGCCTATATGGGGGCTCAGGATCAGAATTCAAGAGAATATTTTGACGATAGCGGTAACGCCGGTGGCACACCGTCACCGGGTTATTTAGAATGGGCCATTAATCGGTCAGGGAATAAATGACCACATTGCCTACTCAGTCAGGTCAATATATCAATGGAAACCGAATTCAATACCATCGCCCTGATCGGCAAGCCCGATCACGAAGGCGCCAACCAGACACTGGTGGCGCTGTATAATCATATTGTCGGCCTGGGTCTAAGGGTGGTGATAGAGCGCCGGGTGGGCGAACAACTACGTCTGGACCAGGCCGAGCTGCTGGAAATGGTCGAATTGGGTGAACGGGCCGATCTGGCCATAGTGGTGGGCGGCGACGGCAACATGCTGGGGGCCGCACGGGTGCTGGCCCGCTTCGATGTGGCTGTGGTCGGCGTGAACCGGGGCAACCTGGGTTTTTTGACCGACTTGTCTCCGGACAGCTTCGAGCAGCCGCTCGAACGCCTGCTGGCCGGCGACTACCAGGCAGAACAGCGCTTTTTGCTGGAAACCCAGGTGCATCGCCACGGACAGCTCAAGGCCAGCAATACCGCCATGAACGAAGCGGTACTGCACCCGGGAAAAATCGCCCACATGATCGAATTCGAGGTCTATATCAACGGCCACTTCATGTACAGCCAACGCGCCGATGGCATGATAGTAGCTACCCCCACCGGTTCCACCGCCTATTCGCTGTCTGCCGGCGGCCCCATCCTGACCCCCAATCTCAACGCCATTACCCTGGTACCCATGTTTCCCCATACCCTGAGTTGCCGCCCCATCGTCATCGATGCCGACTCTCAGGTTAAGCTGGTGCTGGCCCCCAACAACAAGACCGAGCAGATGCTGATCAGCTGCGACGGTCATGTCTCGCTGGCGGTGCAACCCGGTGACGAAATCCATATCAACAAGAGTCCCTACAAGCTGAAACTGCTCCATCCCCGTGGCCATAATTACTTTGAAGTGCTGCGCAGCAAACTCGGCTGGGGCAGCAAACTGTTCTGATCACGTGAAAAGTGAGGGATGAATTTCTCCTCGCGTTTTATTCCTCACTCTTCACGAACAACTTGCACTGTACAAAACCACAGTATACTGTATCTCTATACAGCATTATTTTGTGCAGGGGTTCCACCATGTTGCTTCAGCTCACCATCAGCAATTTTGCCATTGTTTCCTTTCTCGAGCTGGACTTGCGTCCGGGCATGACCAGCATTACCGGCGAAACCGGTGCCGGTAAATCCATCGCCATCGATGCCCTTGCCCTGGCGTTGGGCGAGCGGGCCGATGCAGACTCGGTGCGCCCCGGTGCCGACAAGGCCGACATCAGCGCCCGTTTTCGTATCGACAAGCTGCCCCGGGTCAAAACCTGGCTGAGCGAGCAAGAGCTGGATGAGCAAGGCGAATGCATTCTGCGCCGCACCCTGAGCCGCGAGGGGCGGTCTCGTGGCTATATCAATGGCACCCCGGTCCCCCTGTCTCAACTCAAGGCCCTCGGTGCCTTGCTTATCAACATTCATGGTCAGCATGCCCACCAGGCATTGCAAAAATCCGATTACCAGCGCGGCCTGCTCGACGCCTATGCCGGCCATCATCAGCTGATGCAACAGGTCAGCAAGCAATATCAACAATGGCGCCAACTCAGCAACGAACGCAAGCAGCTGCAAAGTGAGCAGACCCAGTGGCAGGCTCAGCGCCAGCTACTGGAATACCAGGTGGCAGAGCTCGACGAGCTGGCCCTGGCCGATGATGAATTCCCCACGCTTGAAGCCGAGCACAAGCGGCTGGCCAACGGGGCCGAGCTGCTCAACGACTGTCAGCTGGCCCTCAATGTACTGGCTGACGGTGAAGAAACCAACGCCCTGCAGCTGTTACGCCAGGGGCTGAAGGTATTGATTGAACTCAATCAGATGGACAAGCGACTCGGCCCGGTGCAGGAAATGATAGAAAGCAGCCTGATCCAGCTGGAAGAAGGCCACGGCGAGCTAAGCCGCTATCTGGACCGGCTAGAGCTGGATCCGGAACGGCTGCATGAGGTGGAAGCCCGACTCGGCAAGGTGATGGAACTGGCGCGCAAGCATCACGTACAGCCGGTTGCGTTACATGACTTTCATCGGGAAATCAAAACCCGGCTGGCGGAGATGGATCATAACGACAGCCGATTGCAGGAGCTGGATGAAGAAGTCGAACAGACCCGGGAACAGTTTCTGCAGGCCGCCGAACGGCTCAGTCAGAGTCGACAGCGCTATGCCCAGTCATTGAATCAGCAGATTACCCAAAGCCTGCATCAACTGAGCATGGAGCACGGCCGCTTTGAAATTACCGTGACCACAGATAACGGTGCTGGTTACTCTCCACTGGGTATAGACAGAGTCGAATTTCTGGTCAGCACCAACCCGGGTCAACCCATGAACTCACTGGCCAAGGTGGCCTCGGGTGGCGAACTGTCGCGTATCAGTCTGGCCATTCAGGTGATCACAGCGCAAAAGGTCGAAACCCCGACCCTTATCTTCGATGAGGTCGATGTGGGTGTCAGCGGTCCGACCGCGGCGGTGGTCGGCAAGCTGCTGCGCCAGCTGGGAGACTCCACCCAGGTACTGGTGATCACCCACCTGCCTCAGGTGGCCGGCAATGGCCATCAACACTATTTTGTCAGCAAAGACAGCGCCAACAACGATACCCAAACCCGCATGCAGGAGCTGGATGAACACAGCCGGCTGCAGGAACTGGCTCGCTTACTGGGTGGCAACAAGATCACCGCTAATACCCTGGCCAATGCCCGGGAGCTGCTGGTGGGTGAGGCGTGAGGCTGTAGGGCCAAATATATTCGGTCCTACAGAAAAGATTTTTACCGACAATTTATCGCTTGCGACTTAATGCTGTCTTGTCGTCATACCAATCTGCGAGCAGCCCCGATGACAATATCAATCGCCTGCTGCTCGGCCTGCTCCAAGGTGACGCCGTCGGGAATTTCCTGCTGGGTACGATTAACGATAACCCCGGCAACACAACCTGCCTTCAGCCCCTGGCTGGAGCACATGGTAAAGAGAGTAGCCGACTCCATTTCGTAGTTCAGCACCCCCATGCCCTGCCATTCTTTCATGCTACCCTGAAACTTGCGCAGCATGCGGGCCGAATGAGTATCGTAACGCTCCTGACCGGGGTAGAAAGTATCCGACGAAGCCGTGATCCCGACATGAGGTGCAATACCCAGATCACGAGCTGAATCGACCAGTGCACAAGTGCAGTCAAAATCGGCGACCGCCGGAAACTCCATGGGGGCAAAGTGACTGCTGGCGCCATCAAGCCGGACCGAGCCCTGGGTTACTATCATGTCACCGACATTGATATGACTCTGAATGGCGCCTGTGGTTCCGATACGCAGGAAGGTCGTTACCCCCAGCTGGGCCAGTTCTTCCACCGCAATGGAAGTCGAAGACCCACCGATACCGGTCGAGCAGACCACTACCGGCTTGCCGCTCAGCTCACCCAGCCAGGAAGTAAACTCCCGCTTGCTGGCCAGGTAGCGCGCATTCGCCAGCTGACTGGCAATGCGCGCTACCCGCTCCGGATCCCCCGGAATAATGGCAAGCGTTGCGCCTTGCAGATCCTCATCGGTTATCCCTAAGTGAAAAACATGCTTTGCCATTGGCTTACTCCCGAAAGAAAGCGTTAAAAACGAAGATGATAGGACAGCAGCAGCCAGATGACCATCACTGACGACACTGAACCTATGGGCTGTTGACGGGTCAGACCCCCATTGCCGGAATCTTGAGGTGGTCTCGGCTTTTACAAGCCCATCGTCAGCAGCTATCATGCCCAACAAGTCACACAGGATATAATGCAGCCATGCAACTCAAAACCTTGATTTTACCCTTATTGTTCACTCTTCCTCTAGCCGGTTGCGGCCTGGTGTACAAGGTCGATATTCCCCAGGGCAACTACATTGAAGCCAAGCAGGTTGCCCAGCTGCGTCAGGGCATGAGCCAGGAACAGGTCCGCTTTCTGCTGGGTAACCCCATGAGCCTGGACGGTTTCAACCATGACCGCTGGGTGTATCTTTATTACCTGAAACCGGGCCGTGGTGAAGTGGAACAGAAGCAACTAATCCTGGACTTTGCCAATGGTGCACTGGTTTCGATCACCGGAGACTACCAGGCTCCCGCTGCCTTTGAGCAGGGCCTGTAACAGATACGCAGGCCATGTAATTCACACCGCATGGCCTGTTACTTTTTGGCTCTCTTGGGATCCGGGCGACCACCGGTAACCTTGTCCGCTCGCCCCTCTTCCTTGGCTTGCTCGGCGCGGCGTCGCCTAATTTCCTTGGGATCGGCCAACAGTGGACGATAAATTTCAATTCTGTCGCCATCAAGCAAAGATTGATCCAGCTTAACCTGCCGCCCGAACACACCGACCATATTGGTATTCAGATTAATCTCGGGATATTGCTGCAGAATACCGGATTGCTCTATTACCTGCCTGACACTATCCCCCGCCGATACTTTCATGCTCAGCACCATCTGCTGCTGTGGCAGCGCATACACGATTTCAACCCGAATAAGATTCACGGCCGTATACCTCTCTTGCCCGCTCACTGAATGAATGGACCATGGCATTGGCCAGTTCCTTGAACACGCCGCCAAAAGCCATCTCCACCAGGCGGGAGGTAAACTCGAAGTGCAGCTTCAACTCGACCTTGCAGGCATCCACATCCAGCGGCGTGAAGGTCCAGCCACCGTTGAGCGTCTTGAAGGGGCCATCTACCAGCTCTACACTGATATGCCGATGAGGTTTTAGTTCATTACGCGTGGTAAAGGTCTTGCGGATCCCTACCTTGGCTACATCCAATGCCGCCGTGATGGACGTGTCCGACTCGGATACAATACGACTGGCCACGCATCCGGGCAAAAACTGTGGGTACGAGTCTATGTCGTTTACCAATTCATACATCTGTTGTGCGCTGAACATCACCAACGCACTGCGGGTAATACTGGGCATAACCTCTCCTGGCAGCAGAATGGCCTGATTTTAACATTAATCCGGGCCGGGCTCACCGTCACTATCGTACGAAAAACAAGCGGTTGCCGTATCGGCAATTCCAAACCTCCGGCCGGGCCCGTATAATGGCGTCACTATGACAAAAAACAAAGCCAAGAAAAAAGTCGGTTCCAGCACCATCGCCCTCAACAAGAAGGCGAGACACGAATACTTTGTAGAAGAAAAATACGAAGTCGGCCTGGAACTACAAGGATGGGAAGTAAAATCGATGCGTGCCGGCAAGGTAGACATCGGTGATGCTTACGTATTCATGAGAAACGGTGAAGCCTTTTTGTTTGCGGCCACCGTAGTGCCTCTCAACGTAGCCTCTACTCATGTGGTGTGCGACCCACATCGTTCTCGCAAGCTGCTGATGAAGCGGCGCGAGCTTGATCGCCTGTCCGGCCTGCTTGACCGCGAAGGTTATACCCTTGTGCCCCTGGCGCTTTACTGGTCCAAGTCCTGGGTAAAAGCCGAAATTGGTCTGGTGAAAGGTAAAAAGCACCACGATAAACGCCAGGACGTGAAGGAACGCGACTGGAAGCGAGAAAAAGATCGCATGATGAAGCATAAAAATCGTTAACACTTGTGATATGGCAATAATTGCCATATCATAAGTTTACTTGGGGCTGATTCTGGATTCGACGAGATTCTCGAACTCCTAGGTGCATGCCGAGGTGCGATAGGCCTCGTTAAAAAATCGCAAAAAAATAGTCGCAAACGACGAAAACTACGCACTAGCAGCTTAATAACCTGATAGAGCCCTTCTACCCTAGCTTGTCTGTGACTTAGGGAATTGGAAGGTCATCCTTCACAGAATCGCGTGGACGCCGTGCCTAACGGTTGAAGCGTTAAAACTAATTTAGGCTAGTCATTCTGTGGCGTGTCTGTCCGCAGCAGGTGGCGAATTCAATGACTGACTAAGCATGTAGTACCGACGACGTAGGTTTTTCGGACGCGGGTTCAAATCCCGCCAGCTCCACCAATCGCGATTGGGAGCCCTTAAAACAAGGACTTACCAAAGAAAATCAAGGCCATGGGCAAGCGCGTACAGAAGGTTGTACCGAAGCTCATGGCCTTTTCTTTATCCCCTCAGTACTTCTACAGACGCGGCGGCCACTACTGGTTCTGCTTCACCTATCCCGTTACTCTGCGCCAGCACATGGGTACGTCAGAGCTGCGCTTCTCGCTTCAAACCACGTCTAAGGACCACGCTCGTTACTGCGCGTCGGCCATTGCCCTGAAGCTGAAGAAGGTACTCAAGCGAATGAACAACACACAACCCCTCCCCCATGATCACATCAAGTCCCTGGCTCGGGTCTGGCTGCATGACAGTATCCGCGACGCTGAGCGTTTCTATGCTGAGCTACCAGCCATGGATGAAGACGAATGGACAATGCGACACGACACTCTGAGTGAACTCAAGGGCGAAGCTGATGAGCACACGGCCCTGAATCGTACCGTGCGTTATACCCGTGTAGCTGACAGCATTCTCAAGAGTGAAGGTCTGAGTCTGGCTGGCGCTGACTATCAGGTGCTCAAGCGCGAGCTTGCCAAGGCGCACGCCGAATTGATGGAAGCCCATCTTGAGCTGTTGTCCGGTGCCGACGCTTCCGCACTGAAAGAGGCCGACAAGCAAGTACCGTCTGCCCCTGCTGCTGGCGCAACGCCTGACGCTAAGCCGTCGCCGCTGTTGTCTGAGGTGATCAGAAAATACATTGATGTCAAAAAGGAGAATGACTGGTCAGAGCGCACCGCCATACAACAAGAGCCTGTCTTACGGTTGCTGGTGGAAATCATCGGCGATGTGCCGATTAACCGATTAACGCGGGATGCAATACGCGACTACCGCACCACCATTGCCAAACTGCCAGCTGTAGTGGTCAACTAATCCCGGACAATAAATTAGACCGATTCTCGGCCTGAACTG
>NZ_JBKGFN010000019.1:0-57562 GCF_046521305.1 Oceanisphaera submarina
GTACCGCCTCTTCCCGCCTGATCGTCACCGAAGGCATCCACGACCGTTTCGTCGCCGCCGTGATCGAGCGCATGAAGAAGCTGGTGGTCGGTAATCCGCTGAAGGAAGGCGTGCACATCGGGGCCGTGGCCGATGCCCGCCAGATGGAATCCAATCTGAAATACCTGGAACTGGCCAAGAGCGAAGGCGGCAAGCTGGTCTACGGCGGCGAAGTCATAACCGAAGACACCGAAGGCTATTACATGCAGCCGGCGCTGTTTACCGGCACCACCAACGACATGACCATCAACCGGGAAGAAGCCTTCGCGCCCATCGCCTGCGTCATCAAGGTGAAGGACTACGCCGAAGCACTGGCGACCCTGAACGACACCAACTTCGGCCTGACCGGCGGCATCTGCACCGAGTCGCTGAAGTACGCCACCGACTTCAAGCGCAATGCCAAAACCGGCTGTGTGATGGTCAACCTGCCGACGGCCGGTACCGATTACCACGTGCCGTTTGGCGGACGCAAAGATTCCAGCTTCGGCCCGCGTGAACAGGGTACCTACGCCAAGGAATTCTACACCGTCGTGAAAACCACCTACATCCGCGCGTAACGGGGACGGGGCCATGAGTAGAACATTGCATAACGACATGATAGTGATCGACGGCCTCCAGTATTCCAACTGGAGCCGGGAGATCTTCGAACAGCTGCGCGAAGGCGGGGTCACCATGGTGCACGCCACCATCGTCTATCACGAGCAAATCCGTGAAACCCTGATGCGCGTTGCCGAGTGGAACCGTCAGTTCGAACAGCATGGCGACCTCATCATGCCGGTACGCAGCACCGCCGATATTCGGCGCGCCAAGGCCGAAGGCAAGGTCGGCGTCATGTTCGGGGCGCAGAACTGCTCCCCCATCGAAGACGACATAGGCATGGTGGAGGTGATGCGTGATCTGAACCTGATGATCATGCAGCTGACCTACAATAACCAGAGTCTGCTGGCCTGCGGCTGCTACGAGGCCGTCGACAGCGGCGTGACCCGCTTCGGCCGCCAGGTGATCAAGGAAATGAACCGGGTGGGCATGGTGGTGGACATGAGCCACAGCGCCGAGCGCAGCACCCTGGAGGCGATCGAGATTTCCGAACGCCCCATCGTGATCTCGCACGCCAACCCACTGAGCTTTCACGACGCCAAGCGCAACAAGTCGGATACGGTGCTGAAGGCACTGGCCGAGTCCGGTGGCCTGCTGGGCTTCAGCGCCTATCCCTTCCACCTCAAAAACGGCCCCGACTGCACCCTGGAAGAATACTGCGACATGATTGCCGACACCGCAGAACTGATGGGTGTAGACAGACTGGGCATAGGTACCGATCTGTGCCAGAACCAACCGCTGTCGGTGCTGGAGTGGATGCGCAACGGTCGCTGGTCCAAGGCCATGGATTATGGCGAAGGCTCAAAGTCCAATGCCGACTGGCCTCGCCCGCTGTCCTGGTTCCGCGACAGCCGCGACTTCCCCAATCTGACCCAGGGCCTGCTGGCCCGGGGCTTCAGCCAGCAAGACGTGGCCAAGATCATGGGCCTGAACTGGCTCAACTTCCTGGATGATGCCCTGCAGCCGCAAACCGCTGGTCGTTAAGGATAACAAGGGGGGCCTCGGCTCCCCTTTGCATGATGTTCCATTATGGAGGCGAACATGAGCAACAAAACAGAGGCATCCCTGGCCATGAATAAGGATATCAACGCCAAACCCGGCTTTTTCGCCGGTCTCGATCTGCCGGTATTTCTGATCAGCGGTGGCGCCCTGCTGCTGTTCGTCGCCATGGCATTGTATGACATCGAACTGGTGTCGGCTTTCGTCAACAGTGCCTTTGCGGTGTCTACCCGGCTGTTCGGCGCCTACTGGCAGGTGTTGCTGCTGATGACCTTCCTGATCGGACTGGCCATGGCCATCAGCCGCGGCGGGCAGGTTCGTTTGGGTAATCTGAGCAAACCCGAAATGTCCACCTTTCAGTGGATGTCGATCATCATGTGTACCCTGCTGGCCGGAGGGGGCGTGTTCTGGGCCGCCGCCGAGCCCCTGGCACACTTTATGTCACCCCCGCCCATGTATGCCGGCGAAACCGACAAGATGAACATGGCCATCAACGCCATGGCCCAGAGCTTCATGCACTGGGGATTTCTGGCCTGGGCCATTCTCGGCAGCCTGACCGGCATTGTGTTCATGCACCTGCATTACGACAAGGGTCTGCCGCTGAAGCCGCGTACCCTGCTGTATCCGGTGTTTGGCGACAAGGTGATGAAAGGCTGGCTCGGCTCCCTGGTGGATGCCTGTTGCGTGCTGGCGGTGGTCGCCGGTACCGTGGGCCCCATCGGCTTTCTCGGCCTCCAGGTCAGCTTCGGTCTGGAAAAACTGTTCGGTATTCCCGATGTCTACAGCACCCAGGTCGCCATACTGATCGGCCTGATTTGCATCTATACCCTGTCGGCGGTGAGCGGTGTCACCCGCGGCATTCAGATACTGAGCAACATCAACGTGGTGCTGGCCGCCTTCCTGATGCTGTTTATCTTTCTGTTCGGCCCGACCGCCTTTATCGTCAATACCTACCTGCATGCCTTTGGCCTCTACCTGAACAACTTCATCCCCATGGCGACCTTTCGCGCCGACCCGGCCTGGCTGGACTGGTGGACCGTGTTCTTCTGGGGCTGGTTCCTGGGTTATGGCCCCTTGATGGCGATGTTTGTGGCTCGTATCTCCCGCGGCCGTACAGTACGCCAGGTAATAGTGCTGATTTCCATCATAGCGCCCATGATCACCTGCTTCTGGTTCACCATCATGGGTGGCAGCGGCCTGGCCTTCGAGCTGGCCAACCCCGGCAGCGTGTCCGGCCCCTTCACCGGTTTCAACCTGCCCGCCGCCCTGCTGGCGATCACCGAGCAGCTGCCGATGGGCTTTATCATCTCGGTGCTGTTTCTGGTGCTGACCACCATCTTCGTCGCCACCACCGGTGATTCCATGACCTATGCGGTATCCATGGTGATGACCGGCACCGACCATCCCCACGCCGGAGTCCGGGTGTTCTGGGGCGTCATGATGGGCGTGGTGGCCGCCATCCTGATATCCATCGGCTCCGGCGGTATTACCGCCCTGCAGTCCTTCATCGTGGTCACGGCGGTACCGGTGTCGCTGGTGCTGCTGCCCACCCTGTGGACGGCCCCGAAAATCATCAAGAAAATGGCGGCTGAGCAGGGGCTCTGAGTCGCCGCCGCACCGGGCATTGCCCGGTGCAATCTCTTTTGAGCGGCAGTAGCCGCTCTTTTTTTCACTCTGCCCAATGACAGGAGCATCTCATGAAAACAGCCGTAAAAACCGAACTCTTCGCCTCCAAGGCCCCGCTGGAATGGGCGGTGATGGCCAACGGCCACTTCTATACCGCCCAGATCCCCATCGATACCGAAGGCAAGGTGGTCGACGGCGGCATCGAGGCCCAGGCCCGCCAGACCATGGACAACTTCAAACACACGGTGGAAGCAGCCGGCCTGACCATGGCCGACGTAACCCAGGTGCTGATCTACGTCACCGCCCGCGACCAGTTGCCGGTATTCAACAAGGTCTATGCCGAGTACTTCGAGGCCCCCTACCCCAACCGGGCAGCGATGATCGTCGCCGGCCTGGCCCGGGAAGAAATGCTGTGCGAAATCGTGGCCTACGCCGCCCAACCCTGATCCTGCCGAATCGGCGGTTTCCCCGTGGCGGGAAGCCGCCCGGATAACATGGCGGCCTGGCTGCGCTTTAATGCCGAACGGCCGCCAGTATACGCAGAGCGCACCTCATCCGTATCCCTCTCCGCGACCTTGTATTCATCCTTCTCGGATCATGCCTTCCATCCCGGATACTGGTATCATGCGGCCCCGGCAGCGGGCCGGATCCAGCTCGCCTCATCGTTTCCAGAAACAGACTCATAAAGATATAAGGTATTGATTTAACTATGAATCAAGACAAGACCCCTCACACACCCATGATGCAGCAATATCTGGCACTGAAGGCGCAGCATCCGGAAATACTGCTGTTCTATCGCATGGGCGATTTTTATGAGCTGTTCTACGACGATGCCAAGAAGGCCTCGCGCCTGCTGGATATTTCCCTGACCAAGCGCGGCAAATCGGGCGGCAACGCCATCCCCATGGCAGGGGTACCCCATCATGCGGCGGAAAACTATCTGGCACGTCTGGTACAGATGGGAGAGTCGGTGGCCATCTGCGAGCAGATTGGCGATCCGGCCACCAGCAAGGGACCGGTAGAGCGCCAGGTGGTACGTATTATTACTCCCGGCACCCTGTCGGACGAGGCGCTGCTGGCCGACCGGCAGGACAACTGCCTGGCGGCGGTGTATCACGACGGCCAGCAGTTCGGTTACGGCATCATGGATGTCAGTACCGGTCGCTTCGTACTCAACCAGTTCGACACCGAAGAGGCACTGATCGCCGAGCTGCAGCGCACCCAGCCCGCCGAGTTACTGTATCCGGAAGGCTTTCATTGCTATTCGCTTATCGAACAACGCAAGGGACTGCGCCGCCGGCCGGAATGGGAGTTCGATCTGGGCACGGCCCGCCACCTGCTGTGCCAGCAGTTCGGCACCCGGGATCTGGTGGGCTTCGGCGTCGAGCAGTCGACCACGGCGCTATGTGCCGCCGGTTGCCTGCTGCAATATGTAAAAGACACCCAGCGCACCGCCCTGCCCCATATAAGCAGCATCAGCCTGGAGCGCAGTCAGGACATGGTGATCATGGACGCCGCCACGCGCCGCAACCTGGAACTGACCCTGAACCTGTCCGGCACCATGGAGAATACCCTAGCCGAGGTGTTGGACAACACCGCCACGCCCATGGGCAGCCGCCTGCTCAAGCGCTGGATCCACCAGCCCAGCCGCGATATCGAGGAACTCAACCGACGTCAGGATATGATTGCCCTGCTGATGGAACAGGGTCGTCATGAAGAGCTACGCCCGCTGCTGCGCCAGATCGGAGATATGGAGCGGGTGCTGGCGCGGCTGGCGTTGCGTTCGGCCCGCCCTCGGGATCTGAGCCGGTTGCGGGCCGCGTTGCTGGCCCAGCCCGACATTCAGACCCTGTTGAGTGACACTACCCCTTCCTGTCTGGACGCCCTCGCCGCTCGCATCGGCCAATTTCCTGAACTGGCCGAGCTGCTGGAACAGGCAGTCGTCGATACCCCGCCGGTACTGATCCGCGACGGCGGCGTGATTCGCGATGGTTTCAGCCCCGAGCTGGACGAACTGCGCGAGCTGGCCGCCGGTGCCCACCGTTATCTGGAAGAGCTGGAAGCTCGGGAAAAAGCCGCCACCGGCATCTCCACCCTGAAAGTGGCCTATAACCGGGTGCACGGCTTTTATATCGAGGTCAGCCGGGCCAGTGCCCATCTGGTGCCGGTGCATTATGTGCGCCGCCAGACCCTGAAGAACAACGAACGCTACATCATCCCCGAGCTGAAAGAGTACGAAGACAAGGTGCTCAACGCCCAGAGCAAGGGCCTGGCGCTGGAAAAGAAACTGTATGAGGCGTTACTGGATCGTCTGCTGGAACAACTGCAGCCGTTGCAGCACAGTGCCATCGCCCTGGCTCAGCTGGATGTGTTCGCCAACCTGGCCGAGCGGGCCGAAAGCCTGCATTACTGCCGCCCGCAACTGACCGGTGACGAGGTGATCGATATCGAGGAAGGTCGCCATCCGGTCGTGGAGCAGGTAATGACCGACCCCTTTATCGCCAACCCGCTGTCGATGTCGGAGCGGCGCAAGATGCTGGTGATCACCGGGCCGAACATGGGGGGTAAATCCACCTATATGCGGCAAACGGCGCTGATCGTGCTGATGGCTTACATCGGCTCTTTCGTGCCGGCCCAACGCGCGCGAATCGGTAAGGTTGACCGCATTTTTACCCGCATCGGCGCCTCGGACGATCTGGCATCGGGCCGCTCTACCTTTATGGTCGAAATGACCGAAACCGCCAATATTCTCAACAACGCCAGCCGTCACAGCCTGGTGTTGATGGATGAAATCGGCCGCGGCACCAGCACCTACGACGGCCTGGCCCTGGCCTGGTCCTGCGCCGATGCGCTGGCCAACCGGCTGCATGCCTACACCCTGTTCGCCACTCATTACTTCGAACTGACCGAGCTGGCGGGCCTGTGGCCCGAGGTGGCCAACGTGCATCTGGATGCGGTAGAGCATGGCGACACCATCGCCTTTATGCATGCGGTACAGGAAGGTGCGGCCAGCCGCTCTTACGGCTTGCAGGTCGCCGCCCTGGCGGGGGTACCGAGAACGGTACTGACCCTGGCTCGCCAGAAACTGGCCGAACTGGAAAGCGGACACCGGCCCGAGGATAAAGCACAAACAAGTCAAAACGCAGCCACCAACCCGCTCCCGGCGCAGCATGACGATCCGCAGTCGTCGCTGCCGCTGTTCGACACCGCAGCAGAGCCGGATTCGGCACTGATGATGCTCGACGATCTGGATCCGGACGAACTCAGCCCTCGCCAGGCATTGACGCTGCTGTATCAACTGAAACAGGCACGTCAAACGGAGCGGTAAGGTATTTACAGTCCTATGTTATAAAAATGCGGCTGCAGACCCACAAGGTCTGCAGCCGCATTTTTGTCTACAGGTGATTTTTAGCAGTTAATCGCTGTAGAACAGGGTGTCTATCGACAGCCCCTGCTGAGTGAGCACTTCCTTCAACCGGCGCAGGGCTTCTACCTGAATCTGCCGCACCCGCTCCCGGGTCAGGCCTATTTCTCTGCCTACATCTTCCAGCGTCGAGGCTTCGTAGCCGAGCAAGCCGAAACGACGGGCCAGCACTTCTCGCTGCTTGGGATTGAGTTCTTCCAGCCAGCGCACCAGACTCAGGCGAATGTCGTCATCCTGAATTTCGGTTTCCGGATCCAGATCATTCTCGTCGGTGATCACATCGAGCAGCGCCTTGTCGCCGTCACCACCGATGGGGGTGTCGACCGAACTGATTTTTTCGTTCAGCTTGAGCATGCGAGAGACATCTTCCACCGGTTTGTCGAGGGCGTCGGCTATCTCTTCGGCGGTCGGCTCATGATCGAGACGATGGGCCAGTTCTCGGGCGGTACGCAGATAAACGTTGAGTTCCTTGACCACGTGAATGGGCAGTCGGATGGTGCGGGTCTGGTTCATGATAGCCCGCTCTATGGTCTGGCGGATCCACCAGGTGGCATAGGTCGAGAAACGAAAACCGCGCTCGGGATCGAATTTTTCGACGGCGCGAATAAGACCGAGATTGCCCTCTTCAATCAGGTCCAGCAACGCCAGGCCACGGTTGTTGTAACGGCGGGATATCTTGACTACCAGCCGCAGGTTGGACTCGATCATCCGCTTGCGGGCGATCAAATCACCACGCAGGGCACGACGAGAGTAAAGCACTTCTTCCTCTGCCGTCAGCAGGGGTGAAAAACCGATTTCTCCCAGGTAGAGCTGGGTAACATCCAGCGTTCGAGCATTGGGAACCTTGAGGATTTCTTCTTCCTGAATACTTTCCTTTTCATCGCTACCGGTCATCACGTCCTGTTCAGTACCGGCATCCAAATCCACTTCATCCTGGTGGCTTGCTTTTTTACTATGGCTCATGGCAGTTCTCCCTTAATCCGGGTACTACCTGTTTCCCGGAGTCTATCGCTTTGGCAGATATTTCATCGGATTAACCGAAGATCCCTGATACCGAATTTCGAAATGCAATCGCACATCCGTGGTATCACTACTACCCATATCCGCTATGTGCTGACCGACACTCACCGCTTGTTGCTCCTTTACCCGAAGCACTTCATTGTGAGCGTAGGCAGACAAGTAATCATCGTTGTGCTTGATGATGATCAGATTGCCGTAACCACGTAGCGCATTCCCTGCGTAAACAACCTTGCCCGCAGCGGCCGCCTTGATGGCCTGGCCTCTGCCCCCCCTAATATCAATGCCTTTATTACCGGTTTCGGCCAGCGAAAAACCGGTAATAACCGGTCCTGCGGTTGGCCATTGCCAGGCAATGGTCACATTGACAGCGGCGTTTTTTTGTACTTCGGATCCAGCGTATGCTTTTCCCGGAGCGGGTGCAAGTGGCTTGGTTGCTTTTGCCGGAGTGCTCGTACCAGCTGTTACGTTCGGGGTTACCCGGGTCTTTTTCGGACCCGGTTGAGATACTGTCGTGGATGCAGGTCGTCCGGTGCGTGCACGCAGGTTTAACGGCTGACCGACATAAATACGATAAGGAGGTTTAAGCCCGTTCAGGGTAGCCAGATCGGCAACTGAATGGCCGGTGTTGCGCGCTATGATACTAAGAGTATCGCCACGGCGTACCCGGTAGACCGTACGAGCGGCGCCGGGAACATCCAGCCGCAGGGTCTGGCCGGGATAAATGGAGTAAGGTGCCTGAATTCGGTTATGCCGTGCCAAGGTCGGTACATCGGTACCGGCCTGCCAGGCAATGGAATACAGGGTGTCTCCCTTGACCACCACATAATGGCGGCCGCCGGCCTTGATCTGGCCTCGGGCATGCACCCCCACCACCGGCGCCGGACGAGAAGCGGAGCAGGCCGTCAACAAGGTGATCAACACCAGGTTGAAACACACCAGTCTGAACGAGCGGCTCCGCCCTTGCATCAGTTTCTCAGCAACAGATAGGCCGCCACTGCCGCCGCAAGGCACAACCAGCCGAGGATATCGATATATCGGATCAGTTTGGCCTCCATTCTGACTCCCCCCCAGACCATCAGGCCCGCGACCAGGAAAAAGCGCAGGCCTCGCCCGACCAGCGAGATCAGCAGGAAGGGAAGAAAGGCCATCTGCAGCAGGCCCGCCGTGACCGTAAATACCTTGTAGGGAATAGGGGTAAAACTGGCGATGAAGATGACCCAGATGCCCCATTCATCAAACCACTGCCGGGCGATGGCCATCTTGCCTTCATAACCCATGGTGGCGATAAAGGGCTGCACGACCGGCTCCCATAATGCATAGCCCAGCAGATAACCGAAGGCGGCGCCCAGCACCGAGAATAAGGTGGCGAGCCCGGCATAATGCCAGGCCCGTTCCGGCTTGGACAGCGCCATCGGTGCCAGCATCACATCCACCGGCACCGGCCAGAAAATCGACTCAGCAAAGCTGTTCAAAGACAAATAAACCGGCGCATGCCGGTGCACGGCCCACATCATGACCTGCCGATACAACCGAGAAAAAATCTTCACTCAAGATCACCCTTCACCAAAGGTACAAAACGCACCGATTCCAGCTCGGTACGAGAAAATTGATCACCATGACGTTGATAAAGCCACAGTGACTGCTGGCTCTGCCCTACAGGTATCACCATGCGCCCGCCATCCGCCAGTTGCGACAACAGCGCCTGGGGAGTCTCCTGCGCCGCCGCCGTGACCATAATGGCGTCGAAGGGAGCCTTGCTGGCCCACCCCAGCCAACCGTCGCCGTGCTTGGTCGATACATTGTGCAAATCCAGCCGCTGCAACCGGCGCCTGGCCTGATACTGCAGCGATTTGATCCGCTCAACGGTAAAGACCTGCTCCACCAGCTGTGCCAGCACCGCGGTCTGAAAGCCCGACCCCGTGCCCACCTCCAGTACCCGCTTCGGTCGCTGGGCCAGCAGCACTTCCGTCATCCGCGCCACTATATAGGGCTGAGAAATAGTCTGACCAAAACCGATGGGCAAGGCACTGTTTTCCCAGGCCTTGTGGGCCATGGCCTCATCGACAAACTGGGTTCTTGGCAGACCGGCGATGGCCTGTAACACCCGCTCGTCTCTGATGCCCTGCTGTAGTAACAAACGATAGAGTTGCTGTCCCGCTAACGTGAGCACCCGTTACTCCACTTCTTTAATCCAACTGGCCAGCGCCGCCATTTGCGCATACGCCGTCATATCGATGGTCAGCGGGGTGATGGAAACATAGCCCCGCTCCACTGCATCGAAGTCGGTGCCTTCACCCGCGTCCTGGATGGCGCCCGGAGGGCCTATCCAGTAAATGGGCCGACCGCGGGGGTCGTACTCCTTGAGCACGGCATCACTGCGATGGCGATTACCCAAACGAGTCACCTTGATACCCTGAATTTTATCCAGGGGCAAGTCGGGCACATTCACATTCAGGATCTGATTGGACGACAACGGCGCCCGCAACAATCCCTGTACCAGCAGGCTGGCATAATGGGCCGCGCTCTCGAAATAGCGATCGCCGCACAGCGATACCGCCACCGAGGGCAAGCCCAGGTGACGCCCTTCTGTAGCCGCCGCCACCGTGCCGGAGTAAATCACATCATCGCCCAGGTTGGCACCGTGGTTGATGCCGGCCACCACCATATCCGGATCCGGATCGAGCAGGCTGTTCACCGCCCAGTGTACGCAATCGGTCGGAGTGCCCTTGACCGAATAAAAGCCGCTGTCATCCAGCTTGTCGGCCCTGAGCGGTACTTCCAGCGTGAGGGAATGACTGGCCCCGCTTCGATTACGATCAGGCGCCACCGTCACTACCTCGGCAAACTCTGCCAGCGCCCGACTCAAGGTGCGAATCCCCAAGGCATTCACACCATCGTCATTACTCACCAGTATCTTCATCATTTCCATTATCCTTAATCAATTCCCGTACCAGGCTGGTGGCATAGCTTCCTGCCGGTAACCAGAACGACAGCGCCAGGCTGTCGCCCTCCCTGTTCCAACTCATCTGCCTGGGGATAAGCAGTAAGGGGCGCCGCTCCTGCTTCAGGCCGTTGGCTTCCAGCCCCGCGCACAGATCTTGCTGTCCGGCGATCGCCGCCTGCTCCAGCTCGCCGGGTTGACCACTGCTCGCCAACCGCCCCCGCCCCCACAGCGGGGCGCTCAGACGCACATCGCCTTCGGCAAAGCGGGCCTGCATGGCGTCATCCAGCGGGTTGTCTTCGCCCAGGGTAAAGAAAGACTGGCTGCCCGAAAGCATCACGCAATCCCCCTCCAGCAACTGTTCACCGAGACCGGCAGCCAGTCGATGGCTGGCCGCCAGATTGAACAGATAACTACGGGCAGAAGACAGATACAGAGAGCGCTTGTTGCGGTCTTTAACACGGCGTCCATTGAACATGGCCCTGGCCTGATCCAGGTTACCGTACTCCCGGCCAAAACGCTGATCTCCATAATAATTGGGCACACCACGTTCGGCGATGGCCGCCAGGCGGGTCTCCAGGTCTCCCTGCCCTTCCAGCTCAGTGACTCTGAGTTCGAACCAGTTGCCCCTGAGGGCGCCGGTTTTCAACTTCTTGTTGTGGCGGGCGATGGCCAGGATCTGCACGTCATCGTTTTCGAGACACGAAAAATTCGGCATCTCCTTGCCCGGCAAATGCACCCCGAACCACTGCTCGGTCACCGCATGCCGGTCCTTGAGCCCGGCCCAGGTGACCTCTCGCTGGGTCACGCCTGCCAGACGCGCCAGCTCGCGCGCTACCCACTGGGTATTCTGTCCGCGCTTGCGAATGTGCAGCAGTATATGTTCACCCTCGCCACCGGGCTCAAAGCCCAGGTCTTCGCGCACGATAAAATCTTCCGGTGCCGCCTTCAGGCGGCCACGGTATTCGGGTTGTCCGTGCAGATAATGCCAGTTGTTGTTCATGCTTTTACCAACAGCACCACGGCTTCGGCCGCTATGCCTTCTTTTCGGCCTACAAAACCGAGCTGCTCGGTGGTGGTGGCCTTGACGTTGATGAGGGTGGGATCTGCCTGCAGATCGGCGGCGATATTGGTCACCATGTCCCCGATGAAAGGCGCCAGTCTCGGCGCTTGGGCCAGCACGGTAATGTCCGCGTTACCCAGTGTAAAGCCGGCCTGTCTGACCCGTTCGAACACGTCGCGCAGCAGGATTCGACTGTCGATACCGGCATAGGCCGCATCGGTGTCCGGGAAGTGGCGGCCGATATCGCCGGCACCTATGGCGCCGAGCAGCGCATCACTCAGGGCATGCAGCACCACGTCACCGTCGGAATGGGCCAGCAGCCCTTGTGCGTAAGGCACCGCCACCCCGGCCAGGATGCAGGGCCCCTGACCACCAAACTTGTGCACGTCAAAACCGTGCCCGATTCGCATCATAGTTTGCTCTCGCTCATCTGCTGCAGAAAAAAGCCCGCCAGGCCAAGGTCTTCCGGGCGGGTTATCTTGATATTGTCGGCGCGCCCTTCCACCAGTCGAGGATGAAAGCCGGCCCACTCCATGGCCGAGGCTTCGTCGGTGATAGCACAACCAGCGGCCAGGGCATCACTCAGAGCCTGTCGCAACGGCGCGGAGGCAAAACATTGGGGCGTCAGGGCGTGCCAGAGTTCGTCGCGGGGCACGCTGGTGCCGATGGCGCCCCGGCCATCCCCCCGCTTCATGGTGTCGCGCACCCGACAGGCCAGCAAGGCGCCCTGGGACTGCCGGCCCGCCGCCAGCACGGCATCGAGATCGGCTCGGTGCAGGCAGGGCCGGGCCGCATCGTGCACCAGCACCCAGTCGGTTTTTACATGAGCCAGCGCATTAAGTACCGAATCGGCTCGCTCGCGCCCGCCGATGACCCGCAATATCCTAGGGTGTCGGGCACTAGCCAGCCGTTCAAACCAGGGATCCTGTTCGGCGGTGGCCACGATAACTCGGCCGATGGCCGGATGGTTCAGCAACCGCGCCAGGGTCTGTTCGAGCACGGTACTGCCACCCAACGGCAAATATTGCTTGGGTATGCCGGCCGCCATGCGGCTACCGATCCCGGCCGCGGGTACCACGGCGGTATAGGATGATTCAGATATCATGGCGGTGACGGCTCTTCCGCCAACAGCAGGCGGTAAAAGGTTTCTCCGGGCTTGATCATGCCAAGATCGTTGCGTGCCAGCTCTTCCACCGCCGCCAGCCCCTTGTTGAGATCCTCGATCTCCCGGTACAGCAAGGCGTTGCGGGCAATCAGCTGTTCGTTATCGGTCATCTGGCGGGCCACATTGGCCTTTGCTTCGTTATATTCGGCCAGGCCGTTCTTACCCCACCACAGGTGGTATTGCAAGGTGCCTAACAGGGCGAGCAGTATCAGCGTCAGGGTGCGCATCAATCCTCCAAAAGTAGCGCGCTAGTTTCCCATATTCGGGAGCCGAACAAAAGAAACCCCGCACGGGGCGGGGTTTCAGTCTTGCGGCATAAGTCGTCTGTTATTGCAGTGTAGGGTCGGACAAAGGGACTGCGCCGCCGACACGCTATAAATACATCCATGTAGCGCTCGGCAAGTGCCATCCATGGCATTTAACGGTCGGCTTTGCAGTTCCCTTGCCCTTCCCTTCCGTATCGGAATTACCTGCCCGAAACAGACCACAATATCAGCCGCAAAGGGCTGGCATTAAGCCTGGCCTTTCACCTCGGACAGACCGCGGTACGGCGCCTTGCCTTCCAGCTCTTCCTCGATGCGGATCAGCTGGTTGTACTTGGCAACTCGATCGGAGCGGCTCATGGAGCCGGTCTTGATCTGGCCGGCGCAGGTGCCTACCGCCAGATCGGCGATGGTGGCATCTTCGGTTTCACCGGAGCGGTGCGAGATAACGGCGGTGTAACCGGCATCCTTCGCCATCTTGATGGCGTTCAGGGTTTCGGTCAGGGAGCCAATCTGGTTGAACTTGATCAGAATGGAGTTGGCGATGCCCTTGTCGATACCTTCTTTCAGGATCTTGGTGTTGGTGACGAACAAGTCGTCGCCCACCAACTGGATCTTGTCGCCCAGCACCTTGGTCTGATAGGCGAAGCCGTCCCAGTCGGACTCGTCCAGACCGTCTTCGATGGACACTATCGGATATTCCTTGGTCAGCTCTTCCAGGTAATGAGTGAACTCCTGGGAAGTGAAGATTTTGCCTTCGCCTTTCAGGTTGTAGTTACCCGCTTCCTTGTCGAAGAACTCGGAAGCCGCGCAGTCCATCGCCAGTGTCACGTCTTTACCCAACACGTAACCGGCCTGCTCTACCGCTTCCTTGATCGCAGCCAGGGCGGCGGCGTTGGACTCAAGATCCGGCGCGAAGCCACCCTCATCGCCCACCGCGGTGCTCAGGCCCTTGGCCTTCAGTACCTTCGCCAGGTTGTGGAACACCTCGGCACCGATACGCAGTGCTTCCTTGATGTTGTTGGCGCCGACCGGCTGAATCATGAATTCCTGAATGTCGACGTTGTTGTCGGCATGTTCACCGCCGTTGATGATGTTCATCATCGGCAGCGGCATTGAGTACTGACCGGGAGTACCGTTCAGTTCGGCAATCCAGGCGTACAACGGCAGGCCCTTGGCGGCGGCAGCGGCCTTGGCAGTGGCCAGAGACACGGCCAGGATGGCGTTGGCACCCAGGGTGGCCTTGTTATCGGTACCGTCCAGGTCGATCATGATCTGATCAATTCCGGCCTGTTGGGTTGCATCCTTGCCAATCAGAGCGGCAGCAATCTGGTCGTTGATGTTGGCGACGGCAACTTGCACGCCTTTACCCAAAAAGCGGGACTTGTCACCGTCACGCAGCTCCAGGGCCTCGCGGGAACCGGTAGAAGCACCGGACGGCGCCGCAGCACGGCCCATGAGGCCGCCTTCCAGGTATACGTCGGCTTCTACTGTGGGGTTGCCACGAGAATCGATGATTTCACGACCGATCACTTTAACGATCTTAGCCATTCTCTAACTTCCTCTTTGTTGAAAGTAAAAATAGTTGAAAGGTAAAAACGAAATAAAGCACTAAAAAATACGGCTGAGTCGTTGGCTCAGCCGTTATATCAGATTATTCCAGCTCGCCCTGCTGGTATTGCCCTGCCGCTTTTATGAAGCCGGCAAACAGGCCATGACCATCACGCGGGGTAGAGGTGAATTCCGGGTGGAACTGCGCCGCCACAAACCAGGGATGATCCGGGTTTTCGATGATCTCGACCAGCTTCTTGTCCGCGGAGCGACCGGTCACTTTCAGACCGGCGGCTTCAATCTTCGGCAGCAGGCGATTGTTCACTTCATAACGGTGGCGATGACGCTCATAGATGGTGTCGGAACCGTACAGATCGTGCACCTTGGAGCCAGGCTCCAGGTGGCACAGCTGGGCACCCAGGCGCATGGTGCCGCCCAGATCGGACAGCTCGTCACGCACTTCGACATTGCCTTCCTCATCGATCCATTCGGTGATCAGACCCACCACCGGATAGGGGCTTTGCTTGTCGAACTCGGACGAATGGGCGCCTTCCAGCCCGGCCACGTTGCGGGCGTATTCGATCAATGCCACCTGCATGCCCAGGCAAATGCCCAGGTAAGGTACGCGATTTTCACGCGCGTAGCGGGCCGCCATGATCTTGCCTTCTACACCGCGCTCGCCGAAGCCGCCGGGTACCAGAATGGCATCCAGACCTTCGAGCAGGCCCAGACCCTTGCTTTCCAGATCCTGAGAGTCGATATACTTGATGTTGACGGTCAACCGGTTTTTCAGGCCACCGTGCTTGAGCGCCTCGTTCACCGACTTATAGGCATCAGGCAGCTCGATGTATTTGCCGACCATGCCGATGGTCACTTCACCCATAGGGTTGGCTTCTTCGTAGATCACCTGTTCCCATTCGGACAGGTCCGAAGGCGGGCAATCCAGACCGAAACGCTTGACCACCAGCTCATCCAGCCCCTGAGAGCGCAGCAGCGCCGGGATTTTGTAGATGGAGTCCACATCCTTCAGCGAGATAACGGCCTTTTCGGACACGTTACAGAACAGGGCTATCTTGCTGCGCTCATTGGCAGGAATGGCGCGATCGCTGCGGCAGATCAGGATGTCGGGCTGAATGCCGATAGACAACAGCTCTTTCACCGAGTGCTGGGTCGGCTTGGTTTTCACCTCGCCGGCTGCCGCCATATAGGGCACCAGTGTCAGGTGCATGAACAGGGTATTTTCCCGGCCCACGACCACCGCCAGCTGGCGCAACGCCTCGAGAAACGGCAGTGACTCGATATCACCAACGGTGCCGCCGACTTCCACAATAGCTACCTGGTGCCCTTCGGCACCGGCAATCACTCTGTCCTTGATGGCATTGGTGATATGCGGGATCACCTGAATGGTCGCCCCCAGGTAGTCGCCACGTCGTTCCTTGCGCAGCACGTCCGCATAGACACGGCCGGAGGTGAAGTTGTTGCGGCGAGTCATCTTGGTACGAATGAAACGCTCGTAATGGCCGAGATCCAGGTCGGTTTCAGCACCGTCATCCGTCACGAAGACTTCACCGTGCTGGGTCGGGCTCATGGTTCCCGGATCCACGTTGATGTAAGGATCCAGCTTCATAATGGTCACATTAAGACCACGAGCCTCGAGGATGGCCGCCAGGGAGCCGGCAGCAATGCCTTTACCCAGGGAGGAAACAACCCCACCAGTAACAAAAATATATTTAGTCGTCATGCAGAACCTGAAGAAAGCTAGGGAACGAATGAAATGTGGAATTCAAGACGGGGTAAAAGTATACGCAAGATGGCCGATAACGACAATGAAACAATGTACGGGTACCGGCGGTAGGGTGATTATTTTTTGCCATTATTCCCCTTGTTCTCATGTGAGAGTCCATTCGAACCGGCTGCCGACGGCAGACTGGGGACCACTATAGCCGCTTTAGTTGTTTTATTACAACAGAGGGCAGCTTGAATCCTGATGTTAGTTTGCCTCCTTCTTGCTCTCGGTTGATATTACGGGGAAAAACGCCAGAATGGTCACCCTTCACTCGCCGTCGGCAGGGGGTCAGGACCGGGGCGAACATTTCGGCAACATCCGCAATAAGGACATGAGATGAGCTTTACTTTCAATGAGTTGAAACAAGACAACCAGGCCCCCTGGCGCGCCTATACCGAGCACGACTTTGTGCGTCGGCTCGGTGACGGCAGCCTGACGCCCGAGGCCTTTCGCCATTACCTGAAGCAGGATTATCTGTTTCTGATCCAGTTTGGTCGCGCCTTCGCCCTCGCCGCCTACAAGAGCCCGACGCTGGCGGATCTGCGCCATGCCAAGGCTGGCCTCGATGCCATTATCGACCTGGAGCTTGGCCTGCACATCGATTATTGCCGGCAATGGGGCATCAGCGAGCAGGAGCTGGCCGAGCTGCCGGAAGCCCGTGCCACCCTGGCCTATACCCGTTATGTGCTGGATACCGGTAACCGGGGCGACCTGCTCGATCTGCATGTGGCGCTGGCTCCCTGCCTGGTCGGTTATGCCGATCTGGCCCGCTGGCTGGTCGATCAGCCCGGTACGATACGCGGTGAGAAGAACCCGTATGAAGCCTGGCTTGCCATGTACGAAAGCGCCGAGTTCCAGGCCGCGGCCCAGGCGGAAGTGGAGTGGCTGAATGAACGACTGGCGGATGTGTCCCCCACCCGTTTCAAACAGCTAAGCCGCATCTTCAACGACGCCACCCGCCTGGAAATCGACTTCTGGGAGATGGGACTGAATCAGCAGATGTAATGTGCGTGAGGTATGAAGGCACTGGGATAAAAAACAAGCACGCCTCACTTGCCGGCCCGGATGTGCAGGGTCGCTTTCAATCGACCGATTTTGGTCGGATAAAGTCGCCCCTGCACAAGACCATTGCCTGCCTTGTTCGCCTCATACCTCACAGCAATTGTTCCCACTCCGGCAGCACCTCGAACAAATCGGCCACCAGCCCGTAGTCGGCGACCTCGAAGATGGGGGCCTCGCCATCTTTGTTGATGGCCACGATAATCTTGGAGTCTTTCATGCCCGCCAGATGCTGTATGGCACCGGACAGGCCCACGGCGATATAAAGCTCGGGCGCCACTATCTTGCCGGTTTGCCCTACCTGCATGTCGTTGGCGGCAAAACCCGCATCCACCGCCGCCCGGGTAGCGCCTACCGCCCCGTTCAGCCTGTCGGCCAGTCGCTCCAGCAACACAAAGTTCTCTTTCGAGCCCATTCCCCGGCCTCCGGAGATCACCACCCGCGCCGCGGTCAGCTCGGGCCGCTCGCTGGCCGACAGCTCCTCACCGACAAAACGGCTGCCTCCGGAACCGGCCACCGGTGTCAGCTCTTCCAGTTCCGCCCGTTCATCACCGGGAGCCATGGCTTCGAAGGCGGTGGCGCGTACTGTCAGCACCTTGATGGGGTCCAGCGACTGCACCGTCGCGATGGCATTACCCGCATAGACAGGCCGACGGAAGGTGTCCGCTGACTCTATGGCCATCACATCCGATACCATGCCCACGCCCAGCAGTGCCGCCACCCGGGGCAACAGATTCTTGCCCTGAGTAGTCGCCGCCGCCAGCACATGGCTGTAATCGGCGGCCAGCGACATCACCAGGGCGGCGCAAGGCTCGGCCAGCTGATGTTCATAGCCCGCATCGTCTGCCAGCAGCACGGCTCTGATCCCTAGCTTGCAGGCTGACTCGGCGACCAGCCGACAACCCCGCCCCATCACCAGCAGATCGATATCCCCACCCAGTAGGGTGGCTGCGGTCAGGGCGTGCAAGCTGGCAGGCTTGAGTGCATCATTATCGTGTTCCGCTATTACCAGAGTCGTCATCAGATCACCTTTGCGTCGTTTTTCAGTTTATCCATCAGCTCGGCCACATCGCTTACCCGGATGCCCGCCTTGCGTACCGGAGGCGGATTAACCTTCAGCAACCGAGTGTGGACCCGAGGCTCAACGCCCAGCTCATCGACGCCGAGGGTTTCCAGCGGCTTCTGCCTGGCCTTCATGATATTGGGCAGAGAGGCATAACGCGGCGCGTTCAGCCGTAGATCCGTGGTCACCACCGCCGGCAGCGTCAGCGCCAGGGTCTGCAGGCCGCCGTCCACCTCCCGGGTCACCCGCAGCTCGTCACCCTCCCGTTCGATGCAAGAAGCGAAGGTGCCCTGAGGCCAGCCGGTGAGCGCCGCCAGCATCTGGCCGACCTGATTGTTGTCGGTGTCGATGGACTGCTTGCCCAGCAGCACCAGCCCCGGCTGTTCCCGCTCCACCAGCTTTGCCAGCAGCCTGGCCACCGTCAGTGGTTCTACCACGTCATCGGCGAGCACCAGCAGTGCCCTGTCCGCTCCCAGCGCCATCGCCATGCGCAACTGCTCCTGTGCCGCCTGCGGCCCGACGGACACGGCGACTATTTCCGATACCCACCCCGCTTCCTTCATGCGCACCGCCTCCTCCAGCGCAATCTCGCAGAAAGGATTAGCCGCCATCTTCACATTGTTCAGATCCACGTTGCTTTCATCGGCCAGCACCCTGACCCTGACGTGGTAATCAATAACCCTCTTGACCGTCACCAGCACCTTCATCCTTACCTCCGGACGCTGTCGGATGTGCCTTAATACTAATCCATGAGGCCGGATCCTGCCGTTTTCATCTTTGTTAAATACCACAACCAATACAATACTTTAGCCATGCTCCAACAACAGCAGGGTCGGATGATGCAGCGGGAATCGATGAAGTTTGATGTGGTGATAGTGGGGGCCGGTCCTGCCGGGCTGTCGGCCGCCTGCCGGCTGATGCAGGAGGCCGAAGACGCCGGCCTGACCCTCAGCGTCTGCGTAGTGGAAAAAGGCGCCGAGGTGGGGGCGCATATTCTGTCCGGCGCCCTGCTCGACATTCGCGCCCTGGCCGAGCTGTTCCCGGACTGGCAAGCCAGAGGCGCACCGGTTCACACCGCCGTCGGCGATGACCGTGTCTATATGCTGACCGGCCAGACCGGCGGCATAGAGCTGCCTCCCGCCCTGGTGCCCGCTCCCATGCACAATCAGGGCAATTACATCATCAGTCTGGGTAACCTGTGCCGCTGGCTGGCGACACAGGCCGAACAACTGGGGGTGTCGATTTTCCCCGGCTTCGCCGCCCGCGCACCACTTTACGACGAGCAGGGGGCCGTGTGCGGCATTCTGACCGGCGATATGGGACTGGCGGCAGATGGCAGCCTCAAACCCGGCCATGTGCCGGGCATGGAGCTGCATGCCAGGTATACCCTCTTTGCCGAAGGCAGTCGCGGCCATATCGGCAAGGAACTGATCGGCCGTTTCGGGCTCGACAAAGACCGGGATCCTCAGCATTATGCGCTTGGTATCAAGGAGTTGTGGCAGCTGGCGCCGGAACACCACAGGCCCGGCCTGGTGATACACGGCAGCGGCTGGCCACTGGCAGAGGCTCAGGGTGGCTTTTTCATGTATCACGGGGATGACAACCAGGCGGCGGTGGGCCTTATCGTGGATCTCGGCTATGCCAATCCCTGGCTCAGCCCCTTCGAGGAATGTCAGCGACTCAAGCAGCATCCGCTGCTGTCCCGCCACCTTTATGGCGGCAAACGGCTGGCCTTCGGCGCCCGCACCATTACCAAGGGAGGCCTGAACTCGCTGCCGCGCATGACCATGCCCGGCGCCCTGCTGCTGGGGTGCGACGCCGGTACCCTGGACGGCGCCAGGATCAAGGGTATTCATACCGCCATGAAGTCGGGCATCCTGGCCGCCGACACCCTGGTGCGGACCCTGGCCGGCGGTGATACCGGCGCTCGCACCCTCACCGATTTCGACGCGACCTTCAAAGACAGCTGGCTCCACCAGGAGCTGAAGCAAAGCCGAAACTTCATTCCCGCATTGCATAAATTCGGGCCCTGGCTGGGTGGCGCCTTCAATTATCTGAACCACAACTGGCTGGGGGGCTCGCTGCCATTGACCCTGCACGACCGCATTCCCGATCACGCCACCCTGACGCCCGCCGCCCGGAGCCCGAAAATAGACTACCCCAGGCCCGACGGCCAGTTGTCGTTCGACCGGCTATCGTCGGTATATCTGGCCAATACCGGTCACGACGAGGATCAACCCTGTCATCTGGTGCTGGTCGATCCCGCGCTGCCGCTGCGTGATAATCTGCCGCGCTTCGAAGAGCCGGCACAGCGTTATTGCCCCGCAGGTGTCTACGAGATAGTCACCACGGACGGTGAACCCAGGTTTCAGATCAACGCCGCCAACTGCGTGCACTGCAAGGCCTGCGACATCAAGGATCCTGCGCAGAATATCCGCTGGACACCGCCGGAAGGCGGCAGCGGTCCCAACTACCCAAATATGTGAGACTACTTACATTAAGTATCCGAGCAGGATTTTGTCCTGATCCCCGGGGGCACCGCCGCCTCCCACGACAGGCAACCTAGAGTGACACTCACTGTTTCAACCTGCTGCGAACATTCACTGGATGTTCGGTCAGGCTGAAACGGTTCGTCAAGGCGAGACAAGCTCGCCCCATGCAAGCTCGGACATGCCATCCGGACACCGGGGAAGGCGGGAATGCCGGAGCGGCAGGAATATTTTCCGGCCATGGCATGTCAGGATCTATGTAGGCCACCTCGCCGGAACGAACCCTTTGTCCGAGCGTGACATGAGCGTAAGAAAGATCGAATGTTGAACGCGATGAGCATAGCGGCCGGGTATAAAAATCCCCGATGCGGTAATTCCAATCGTCTGGAGAAATCACCGCATCGGGGAGGTGGTAGCGCTTGTTATCATTTTTTATTGGTTCTGTAATAACGCAGGAGCACGTCCGTTTGTGTATGCGTTGCAAAAACTTTACGCCCGAGGCCCCCGCCAGACAAGTCAGACTTTAGTCCTACAACCGCAGGCCACCGTCCATTTCCAGCATACGACCATGAAAATAATCGTTGTCGATAATGTACTGCAGGCTGTGAACCAGCTCGTCAACCTCAGCCAATCGCCCCAGCGGAATGTAGCGGATAATGCGGGCCATCGCCTCCGGCTTCATCTGGGCCGTCATCGGGGTACCTATCACCCCGGGAGCGATGCCCGCCACCCGGATGCCATGGCGGCTCAGCTCGCCGGCCCAGCACACTACCAGCGCGGCCACCCCGGCCTTGGTGGCCGCATAATTGCTCTGGCCCCGATTACCGGCCCGGGCCACCGAGGAGATATTAACGATAAGTCCCCCCAGGCTCCGCTCGGCCATGATCGCCGCGGCCTCCCGCCCGCAAAGAAAAGTGCCGGTGAGGTTCACATCCACCACCTGCTGCCACTGCTGCATGCTCATCCTGTTGACGACCTTGCCTTCTTCCAGCTTGACCAGCAGGGCATCGCGCATCAGGCCCGCGTTGTTGACCAACACATCCAGCCCGCCCAGCTCCCGCACCAGATGACCGAAGGTTTCCGTCACCTGGGTTTCATCGGTGATATCACACAGATAGACCCCCACCCGGGATCCGGTGGCCGCCACCATTTCGCCGCTTTTGGCCAGCGCCGTCTCGTTATTGTCGATCAACGCCAGCGTCGCGCCTCTGCGGGCCAGATGATGCACCATCGCCTGCCCCAGCCCCCGGCCCGCACCGGTCATCGCCACCACCTTGCCTTTGATGTCCATTGTTTACCTCCTTCGGAAAAACAGCGATCGCGTATCAGCCTCACAGCAAAGAGGCAGCAGGGCTGCCTCCCCCCGACACGCTACGGGAAAATGACACCCACTGTTTCGGCCTACTGCGAACATTCACAGGACGTTCGGTCAGGCTGAAACCAGACGTCATAGCGAGACAAACTCGCCCCATGCAAGCTCATTCATGCCATCAGACCACCAGGGAAGGCGGGGATGTCGAAATGGCAGGAGCATTTTCCGACCATGACATATGATGGTCGGTTGAGCCCCCAAGGAGGGGGGTTACCGCATGTCGGCGGCGTCGTGCCCTTTGTCCGGTTTCATGCGACCATCAAATCCACCAGCAGACCCTCTAGCAAACCGGTACTACTGCGTCTTCTGAAATAACGTCAGCAGGCTGGAAAAATCCAGTTCATCAAAGCCCGCCACCTGATGCAGGTTGAACAATGCCCTGGCCGCCGACCCCATGGGAACCGGCGAGCCACTGTCCCGACTCAGCTCCATCGCCAGATTCAGATCCTTGCACATCAGTTTGATCTGAAAGCCCCCCTGATAACCACGGGAAGCGGGCACCTTGTCCATCACACCCGGCACCGGGTTATAGACCTGCAGCACCCAGTTGTTGCCGGAGCTCTGCTTGATGATCTCCGACAGCACCTTGGGGTCCAGGCCGTTGTTGATGCCCATGTTGAGCGCCTCACAGGTGCCCGCCATCTGCACCGCCAGCAGCATGTTGTTGCAGGCCTTGGCTATCTGACCCGCCCCGTGCTCTCCCGCATGCAGTATCCTCTGTCCCATCTGACTCAGAATAGGTTCGGCCCGGGCAAATTGCGCCGCCGTGCCCCCGACGATAAAGGTGAGGGTGCCGGCCTCGGCACCGGCCACTCCGCCGGATACCGGAGCGTCGATAAACTCCAGACCATGGATCATGGCCTGGGCGGCCGTAGCCCTGGCGGTGACTGCGTCTATGGTAGAGCAATCGATCACCAGGATGCCCGCCGCCAGGTGATCGAACAAAGGATCCGGGCCGCTTACATAGAGTGAGTCCACCTGGGCACCGCTTTGCAGCATGGTAATCACCACTTCCGCCTGCTGCACCGCCTCGGCGGCTGACTCGGCCACCATGGCTCCCAACCCGGCGACTCGTCGAACCGCTTCGGGTAGCAGGTCGTATACCCGCACCCTGTGCCCAACCTTGAGCAGATTCGCCACCATGGGGCTACCCATGTTGCCCAGACCGATAAATGCGATGCTTGCCATAATGCCTACCTCCGTTACAGACTCGTCAGCGGATTGACCGGCCAGGGTGATTCGAATAAAGCCGCCAATATCCCTTCGTCCACGTCCTTCAGGCTGGTGAAAGTCCAGTCGGGCCTGTTGTCTTTGTCGATCAGCCGCGCCCTTATCCCCTCGGCAAACTCGCGAAACCGGCACAACTGCACCGACAGCGCCAGCTCCTGGCGAAACACCTCGGCCAGGGAGCTATGCCGGCTGCGGCGCAGCTGCTCGGCGATCACGGTTATAGCCAGCGGGCTGCCCACCGTCAGGCTTTGCCGGGCCTTGTGATACCAAGGGTCTTCAAGTTCGGCATCGAGTATCGCCGCCACCTTGTCTTCCAGTCGGTCTTTATCCAGCAGGCGGCGGATCTGAAATTGATGCTGCCACAAGGGAGACGGCAAGCCGGAAAAAACATCCGCCGAGTCAGCCTCCAGTTGCCGCAGCACCGCATTTACCCTCGCCTCGGGCCGGCTCCAGTCTGCCACCGCCAGCAAAGCCGGCAGCAACTCGGCTCTCTTGTCGGCGGCGATGGCCCTGTTGCTCAGTCCCAGCCAATGGGCGTCGTTCCCATTGATGGCACAGCCGGTCAGGGCAATAAATTCCCCCAGCCCCGGCGGTAAATGATTGAGAAACCAGCTGCCGCCCACATCCGGATACAGCGCTATGGTCACCTCCGGCATCGCCAGCCGGCTGGTGTCGGTGACGATACGGTGCGAGCTGGCACTGAACAGCCCCATGCCGCCGCCCATGACGATGCCACCGCCCCAGCACAGCACCGGCTTGCCGAAAGTATGCAGCAGATAATCGAGCCGGTATTCCTGCTCGAAGAAACGAGCCGCCAACTCGGGAACCGGCGCCAGCCCCCGCTCATCGTCAGGCCCGGTGGCGCAAATGGAGTGATACAGCGTCACCACATCGCCGCCGGCGCAAAAGGCTTTATCGCCGGCCCCATCGAGCAGCACCGCCACCAGCCGCGGATCCTGTTGCCAGGCCCTCAGTGTCGGCAACATCTGTTCGATCATCTCCAGCGTCAGGGCGTTGAGGCTGCGCTCGGCATTCAGCCGGACGTGACCGATACGGTTGCCATCAGCCGTCTGATATTCTTCGATGATCAGGCCGCTCATTCTTTCTCCTTTTTCTGCTTTCTCAGAGTCAATCCCCCTTGCCTTTTGAACGACTCGGGGCCGTCTGCTGGTGGTGCCATCAGGCGGCTGCGAAGAAGACAGGGGAATCTGCTCCGCCGACCTTTCGTTTCAGGAATAAAACGGAGAGCCCCGGGGATGGGTGCATGGCGAGTCGGAGGAGCGGATCCTTTGTCCGTCTTGCGCCACCGTTTCACCGACACCATCACAACTCCCCGCTTCCTTCCGCCAGCACCCGACGGGCAATCAGCAATTTCATGATCTCATTGGTACCTTCCAGAATACGATGCACCCGGGTATCGCGCAGATAACGCTCCAGCGGATACTCACGGATATAACCGTAACCGCCATACAGCTGCAGCGCCTGGTCACACACCCGAAAGCCCACGTCGGTGACGAAGCGCTTGGCCATGGCGCAATAGGTAGTAGCATCCGGGTGGCCCGCATCCAGCTTGCAGGCAGCCAGCCGGACCAGTTGCCGGGCCGCCACCAGCTCGGTGGCCATGTCGGCAATGGTAAATTGCAGCGCCTGAAACTCGGTCAGCTTGCGGCCGAACTGACTGCGCTCCTGCAGATACTGCCGCGCCTTGTTCAGCGCCTGCTGGGCCGTACCCAGCGAGCAGCTGGCGATATTGATGCGTCCGCCATCCAGCCCCTTCATCGCTATCTTGAAGCCTTCTCCCTCCCGCCCCAGCAGCTGGGTTGCCGGTACCTTGACCCCCTCGAAGGTGACGGTGCGGGTCGGCTGACTGTTCCAGCCCATCTTGTCCTCGGGCCGGCCATAGGTGATGCCGGGGCTGTCGGCATCCAGCGCGAAGGCGGAAATGCCACCGGCTCCCTCACCGCCGGTGCGGGCCATGACGACCAGCACCTGGGTACTGCCGGCACCGGAGATAAACATCTTGTTGCCATTGAGCTCGTAATGCTCACCGATCCGGCGGGCGCTGGTTTTAAGAGCCGCGGCGTCGGATCCGGCACCGGCTTCGGTCAGGCAGTAGGAGCCCAGCAGTTGCCCAGTGACCAGCCCTTCGCCCCAGCGAGCCCAACCGTCCCGTGTTCCGAAGCTAGCCACCATCCAGGTGACCATGTTGTGGATGGTGAGGAAGGCGGTGGTAGAGGTGCAGCCCATGGACAGGCGTTCGAAGATCAGGCTGGCGTCGAGCCGACTCAGACCCAGACCTCCGGCCGACTCGGGGGTGTAAAGGCCGCAGAAACCCAGCTCTCCCGCCTTTTGCAGCACCTCGACCGGAAAGTAATGGTCCCGATCCCAGTCGGCGGCATGGGGCTCCAGTTCGTTACGGGCGAAGTCATCGGCCAGTTCGACAAAGGCGCCTTGCTCGTCACTCAGTTCAAAGTCCATAAGATCTCCCTTTGGTCATGGCCTTGAGTCTTAAGCTGAAATCTACAAAAGTTTTCTGTCGAGTCCTGCACTCCGCAGGACAAAAGGCACTGCTTCGCCAACACGCCGTAAACCCGCGCCGTCCATGACGCAGAGGGGGCGGCGAAACAGACACTCCTGGTCCTTTGAGCTGCCACCGAGCCTCCCGAAAACATCTATCAGGCAACACCGATGTCGCGTGAAGCAGCGGCAGGGATTGCCGGAGCCGACCGTCACATATCAGGGATGGCATGCGCCGTGCGTCCCAGGGAGGAGCTTGAAGCGTGTCGGCACAGGCAGCCCTGCTGATGCTTATTCTTGCCGGCTTCACAAACGACTGGTGACTAACATGCAGGCCGATGGCTTTAGACATACCGCTGTTCATTTAAGGTGAATCGACATGTTGGGTCCGGCCACGATCTCGTCATCAAACCAGCGGGCTGTGACGGTCTTGGTTTCGGTGTAAAAACGTACTGCCTGTTTGCCATAGGCATGCAGATCTCCGTAGAAGGACTTACGCCAGCCGGTGAAGGAAAAAAACGGCAGTGGTACCGGTATGGGGACATTGATGCCGACCTGTCCGACCTGGATTTCGTGCTGATACTTCCGCGCCGCCGCCCCCGACGCGGTGAATATAGAGGTGCCGTTGCCATAGGGGTTGGCATTCACCAGGGCGATGGCCTCATCCAGGCTGTCTACCGTCATCACCAGCAATACGGGGCCGAAGATCTCTTCCTTGTAAATGCTCATGTCGCTGGTCACGCCGCCGAACAAGGTCGGTCCCAGCCAGTTGCCGTCCGGGTAGCCGCTCACCTGAACCTGGCTGCCGTCGAGCAGGCAGTCGGCGCCTTCACCTTTGCCCCTGGTTATCAACTGCAGCACCCGCGTTTTGGCAGCTTGGCTTATCAAGGGACCGTAACCGGCATCCGGGTCATTCCAGATGCCGGGGCGCACCTTGGCCATCGCCGCCTTCAAATCGGGTATCCAATTGCCGGCCTCACCCACCAGCACCGCTACCGAAATGGCCATGCAGCGCTGCCCGGCGGCGCCGACCGAGGCACCCACCAGGTTGTTGACTGCCTGCTGCCGGTTGGCATCGGGCAGTACCACCATGTGGTTCTTGGCGCCGGCAAAGGCTTGTACCCGCTTCAGGTGTTCGGTGCCGGTGCGGTAGATATGCTGCCCCGCCGCAACCGAGCCGACGAAGGAAATGGCCCGCACCTGAGAGTGCACCAGCAGCAAATCGACCACCTCCTTGCCACCGTGTATCACCTGCAGCAGGCCGTCGGGCGCACCGGCTTCCATAAACAGCTCCGCCAGTCGCATCGGCACCAATGGATCCTGCTCCGATGGCTTGAGCACGAAGGTATTGCCGCAGGCGATGGCCAGCGGAAACATCCACAGCGGTATCATGGCCGGAAAATTGAATGGCGTGATGCCCACACACACACCCAGCGGCTGGGTCAGGCTGTAACAGTCGACGCCACCGGCCACGTTTTCCAGCGCTTCGCCCATGCTGAGGGCGGCAATATTGGCGGCCTGCTCCACCACTTCGATACCGCGCCACACATCGCCTTTGGCATCCTCGAAGGTCTTGCCGGTATCCCGGCTGAGCAGGCGGGCGATCTCGTCGTGCTGTTCTTTCAGCAACGCCTGATAACGCAGCATCAGCCGGGCTCGCTCCGGCACCGGAGTTTCTTTCCACGTCACAAAGGCATCACTGGCCGCCGCCACCGCCGCCTCTACCTCCGCCGCCGTGGCACAGGGCAGACGGGCAATCACCTTCTGGGTGGCCGGATTGTTCACCTCCAACCATTGCTCGGTGCGGCTGGGCACCATTTTGCCGCCAATCAGCAGCGGAACCTGATACGCCATGGTTTTACTCCCTCTGGGTTCAATAAGCTCCAGGTTAAATCAGCTCCAGCGCCACCGCCGTGGCTTCGCCGCCGCCGATGCACAGCGCCGCCACCCCTCGTTTCAAGCCGCGCCGACGCAAGGCATGCAGCAGGGTCACCACAATACGCGCCCCACTGGCCCCTATGGGATGGCCCAGGGCGCAGGCGCCACCGTTGACGTTGACCCTGGCTGCATCCAGCTTCAGCTCCTTCATCGCCAGCAGGGTGACCACGGCGAAGGCCTCGTTTATCTCGAACAGGTCCACCTCGTCCGCCTGCCAGCCCACCTTTTCGAGCACTTTTCGAATGGCCCCGATGGGTGCCAGGGTGAACTCGGCTGGTAACCGGGCATGAGTGGCATGAGCCAGCACCCGGGCCTGGGGGCTGAGTCCCAGCGCCCGGGCCCGTTCGGCGGTGGTCACCACCAGCGCCGCAGCACCGTCGGAAATGGAGCTGGAATTGGCGGCCGTCACGGTGCCGCTTTGGGTAAAGGCCGGCTTGAGCCGGCGAATCTTCTCCGGTCTGGCCCTGCCCGGTTGCTCGTCGGTCGCCACCGCCACAATGCCATGGCGACTTTCCACCGGCACGGGGGTGATTTCTTCGGCAAAATCACCATCGGTAATGGCCCTTTGCGCCCGACTCAGCGACTCGAGGGCGAAGCCGTCCATCGCCTCCCGGCTGACGCCAAATTTATCCGCCGTCTGCTGGGCGAAAGTGCCCATCAGTCCGCCCTCATAGGCGTCTTCCAACCCGTCGAAAAACATGTGATCGAGCAACTGGACATGCCCCATACGCAAGCCCGCCCGCGCCCTGGGTAACAGGTAGGGCGCCAGGCTCATGCTTTCCATGCCGCCGGCGATCATCAGACCGGCACTACCCGCCCTGAGCTGGTCGCAGGCCAGCATCAACGCCTTCATGCCCGAGCCACACATCTTGTTGACCGTGGAACAAGCGGTACTCACCGGCAGTCCCGCCGCCAGCGCCGCCTGCCGGGCCGGCGCCTGGCCCAGGCCTGCCGCCAGCACGCAGCCCATCACCACTTCATCCACCTGCTCCGGCGCGACCCCGGCTCTTTGCAGGGCGGCGGCAATGGCCGCGGCCCCCAACTCCGGCGCCGGCACTGTGCCCAGTTCCCCCTGCAGCGCCCCCATAGGCGTGCGGGCTGCGCCCACTATCACTATCTCGCTGTTGGTCATGCTGGCTCCATCTGTTCTAGCAACCGGCCAATAAAGGGGTGGAGGACGCTGGAAGGAAGCGGCTAAACCGACCGTGACATGCCATGGAGGGCATGTCCGAGCGTACAGGGACGTATTTACAGCGCGTCGGCATGTCGCTCCTTCCAGCGCCATTCACCTCCGAATACTTATTCAAGCTTAGCCAAGCCTCGCTCGCTTCATTGCACTATAGTTAATTCGGCAATACCGGCAGCAAACGAGCCCACATTCTCCACCACCTCATCCGTGTTCAGCCCCCAGAAAGAGGAGGACGCCATGACCCCCTACCCGCCCCTGAATATCGGCCTGGACGATACCCTGACCATGCTGCAAGAGCAGGTCGCGCTCTTCGCCGCGCACGAAATAGCCCCCCTGGCCGAGGCCATCGACAGAGACAACCGTTTTCCCGCCGAGCTCTGGCCCCGACTCGGCGACATGGGGCTGTTCGGCATCACGGTGGACGACGCCTACGGTGGGGTGAACATGGGCTATCTGGCCCATGTGCTGGCGATGGAAGAAATCAGCCGGGCCTCGGCGGCGGTGGGGCTGTCTTACGGCGCCCACTCCAACCTGTGCGTCAACCAGATCCACCGCCACGGCAGCGAAAAACAGAAACAGCGCTACCTGCCGCCCCTGCTGAGCGGAGAGCATATCGGGGCCCTGGCCATGTCCGAGCCCAACGCGGGATCCGACGTGGTGTCGATGAGCCTGCAGGCCCGTGCCGACGGCGATGACTTCGTGCTGAACGGCACCAAGATGTGGATCACCAACGGCCCCGAGGCCCAGGTACTGGTCGTGTACGCCAAGACAGATCCCCAGGCCGGAGCCCGCGGTATCAGTGCCTTCATAGTGGAGCGCGACACACCCGGCTTCAGCCACGCCCAGAAGCTCGACAAGCTCGGCATGCGCGGCTCCAGCACCTGCGAGCTGGTGTTTCAGGACTGCCGGGTGCCCGGCGCCAATCTGCTCGGTCCGCCGAACGGCGGAGTGGAGGTGCTGATGAGCGGGCTCGACTACGAACGGCTGGTGCTGGCCGGTGGCCCGCTCGGCATCATGCAGGCGGCCATGGATCTGGTGCTGCCTTATGTACGAGAGCGCAAGCAGTTCGGCCAGTCCATCGGCGACTTTCAGCTGGTACAGGGCAAGCTGGCGGACATGTACACCCGGATGAACGCCGCCCGTTGTTATACCTATATGACGGCGATGGCGGCAGACCGGGGCCGGCTGTCCCGCAAGGATGCCGCCGGTGTGATACTGCTGGCTTCCGAAACAGCCACCCAGATGGCCCTGGATGCCATACAGCTGCTGGGCGGCAACGGTTATATCAACGAGTTTCCCGCCGGCCGCCTGCTGCGGGATGCCAAGCTGTACGAAATCGGCGCCGGCACCTCGGAGATCCGCCGCATGCTGATCGGCCGCGAACTGGTGCAGAATCGATAATCGGCTGATATGTGGATAAGTATGCCCATCATCAATGCAGAACGAAGCCAAAGGCGCATAGCGGCAAAAGGGCCAACTCCACCGACTCGCCGTAACCCCATCCCTGGGGGCTCGGCGGCGCCATCCATGGCGCCAACGATCGGCAGAGCTTGCTCCTTTTTACCGCTGTTTCGACTCCGAATTGGCTGCCTGGGAGCAAACCATGACCATACTACCCAATAACGTTGATCCCGAGTCGGATCGGTTCCGGGAAAATCACGAGGCCATGGCCGCCGAGGTGGCGGCCTTGCGGGAGCGGGTCGCCATCATCGAGCAGGGTGGCGGCGAAGTCAGTCGAAAACGACACACGGACAGAGGCAAGTTACTACCCCGGGAACGGGTGCGCTTGCTGCTGGACCCGGGGGCACCCTTCCTGGAACTGTCGCAACTGGCGGCCCTTGATGTCTACGACGAGGCTCTTCCGGCGGCGGGGCTGATCGCCGGCATAGGACGAGTCAGCGGGGTCGAGTGCATGATAGTGGCCAACGACGCCACGGTAAAAGGCGGCACCTATTATCCGCTCACGGTCAAGAAGCACCTGCGCGCCCAGGAAATTGCCGAACGCTGTCGCCTGCCCTGCCTCTATCTGGTCGACTCAGGCGGTGCCCATCTGCCCAGCCAGGCCGATGTATTCCCGGATCGGGAGCACTTCGGGCGTATCTTCTTCAATCAGGCACGGATGTCCGCCGCCAACATTCCCCAGCTGGCGGTGGTGATGGGGCTCTGTACCGCCGGTGGCGCCTATGTGCCGGCCATGGCGGACGAGTCCATCATAGTACGCCATCAGGGCACCATCTTCCTCGGTGGGCCGCCACTGGTGCGCGCCGCCACCGGCGAGGTGGTCAGTGCCGAAGAGCTGGGGGGTGCCGAGGTGCATACTCAAACCTCGGGCGTGGCGGATCACGCCGCCGAAGACGACGCCCATGCCCTCTGGCTGGCTCGCCGCCTGGTCGCCAATCTCAACCGTTCGCCACTGCCTGCACCGTCCCATGCTCCGCTGCCGCCCCGTTACCCCGCCGAAGAACTCTACGGCATCGTCGGTACCGACCTGCGCAAGGCGTTCGAGGTACGCGACGTTATCGCCCGGCTGGTGGACGACTCGGCCTTCGACGAATTCAAGCGCGACTACGGCACCAGCCTGGTCACCGGCTTCGCCCGCCTGCACGGCTATCCTATCGGTATTATTGCCAACAACGGCATCCTGTTCAGCGAATCGGCCCAGAAAGGCGCCCACTTCATCGAGCTGTGCTGCCAGCGCCGAATACCGCTGCTGTTTTTGCAGAACATCACCGGCTTCATGGTGGGCAGAAAATACGAAGCCGAAGGTATCGCCAAGCACGGTGCCAAGCTGGTGATGGCGGTAGCCTGCGCCAATGTGCCCAAAATCACCCTGATCATCGGCGGCAGCTTCGGCGCCGGCAATTACGGCATGTGCGGCCGGGCCTATGATCCGGACTTTCTGTGGATGTGGCCGAGCGCCCGCATTTCGGTGATGGGTGGCGAACAGGCCGCCGGTGTGCTGGCGACGGTACGACGCGAGGCGAAAGAAAAAACCGGTGAAGCCTGGAGTGAAGCAGACGAAGCCGCGTTCAGGGCCCCCATCGTCGCACGCTACGAACGGGAAGGGCATTCCTGCTATGCCAGCGCCCGGCTGTGGGACGACGGCGTGATCGACCCGGCCGACAGCCGCACCGTGCTGGCCATGAGTCTGGCACTGGCGCTGAACCGGCCCATGGACGAGCCCCGCTTCGGGGTCTTTCGCATGTAGGAGGCATCATGAAGGAAACAGTGCGGCTTGAAGAGCATAGCCCCGGCGTCTGGCAGCTGATACTGGACCGGCCCGAGCGCCATAACGCCTTCGACGAGCAGTTGATTATCACCATGAGCGAGCGGCTGGAACAGGCTGCCCTCCTGCCCGATCTTCGTTTGCTAATCGTCCGCAGCACCGGAAAACACTTCGGCGCCGGGGCGGATCTGAACTGGATGCAAAGGGCCGCCACCCTCGATGAGACACAGAATCTGGCCGATGCCCGGCAGTTGGCGCGGTTGTTATGGCAACTGGACCGCTTTCCTCATCCTACTATCGCGCTGGTGCAGGGCGCCGCCTACGGTGGCGCCCTGGGGTTGATTGCCTGCTGCGATCTGGTGGTGGCCGCGGCCGATGCGCGCCTTGCCCTGAGCGAAGCAAAACTGGGCTTGATCCCTGCCACCATCAGCCCCTATGTACTGCGCGCCATCGGCGCCCGACAAGCCCGGCGCTATATGCTCACCGCCGAAGTCATAAACGCCGCCGTGGCCGAACGGCTGGGGCTGGTACATTTGTTGGCAACTCCCGAGCAGAGTCTGGATGAAGCGGCGGTCCCCTTGATCAAGGCCATTATCCGCAACGGCCCCCAGGCCCTCACCGCCGCCAAGCGGCTGATACGGGACTTTTGTGGGCACCCCATCGACGAGCCGCTGCTCAATTCCAGCGCCCGCCGCCTCGCCGCACTGCGGGTCGGTGCCGAGGCTCGGGAAGGGCTGGATGCCTTTATCAACAAGCGCCCGCCGGCCTGGGAGGATAAGGATGTTTAGCAGAATACTGATTGCCAACCGGGGTGAAATTGCCTGTCGCACCATTCGCACCGCTCACCGACTCGGCATCGAGACGGTCGCCGTGTATTCCGATGCCGATGCAAATGCCGCCCATGTGGAGCTGGCCGGCGAGGCCTGGCGGCTGGGTCCGGCTCCGGCCGCCGAGAGCTATCTTCGCCAGGACAAGCTGCTGAGCATTGCGCAGGCCGCCGGCGCCGAGGCCATTCATCCGGGCTACGGCTTTCTGTCGGAGAACGCCGATTTCGCCCATGCCTGTGCCGAGCAGGGACTGGTCTTTATAGGACCGCCCGCCGCCGCCATCACCGCCATGGGCTCCAAGTCTACCGCCAAGGCGCTGATGAGTGCCGCCGGTGTGCCCGTGGTGCCCGGCTATCACGACAACAACCAAAGCCTGCCGGTGTTGCGCCATGAAGCCGAGCGCTGCGGCTTTCCGCTGCTGCTGAAGGCGGTAGCCGGCGGCGGCGGCAAGGGCATGCGGCTGGTACATACGATTGATGATTTCGACGAGGCTCTGGCGTCCGCCCGGCGAGAAGCCAAGGCCGCTTTCGGCAACGACGCCATGCTGCTGGAACGTTACCTACCAGAGGCCCGCCATGTGGAGGTGCAGGTATTTTGCGATCAGTTCGGCCATGGCATCTATCTGGCGGAACGGGACTGCTCGGTGCAGCGCCGCCACCAGAAGGTGCTGGAAGAAGCCCCCGCCCCCAACCTTTCGCCGGAAACCCGTGTCAAGATGGGCGAGGCGGCGGTACGGGCGGCACTGGCTATCAACTATCGCGGGGCCGGCACGGTGGAGTTTCTGTGTCTGGAGGACGGCCGCTTTTTCTTCATGGAAATGAACACCCGCCTGCAGGTGGAACATCCGGTTACCGAACTGGTCACCGGCCTGGATCTGGTGGAATGGCAATTGCGCGTCGCCGCCGGCGAGCCGCTGCCTCTGACCCAGGAGCAGGTAAAAATCCGGGGCCATGCCGTGGAGGCACGAGTATATGCGGAAGATCCCGAGCACGATTTTCTGCCCGCCGCCGGCACCCTGCATTATCTGCACGAGCCCGATACCGGCATCATGACCAGACCAGATACCGTTATCCGGCTGGATACCGGCGTGCGCCAAGGCGACGAAGTCGGAATCTTCTACGATCCGCTGATCGCCAAGCTAATCGTCTGGGCCCAGAGCCGCGAACGAGCACTGCAGCAGCTGACAAGCTCCCTGGGCCAGTATCGCATCGGCGGTGTCCGCACCAACCTGCGCTTTCTGCACGCGCTGGCCGGGTCGGCCCCGTTGAGGGCCGCAGATCTGCACACCAGCTTTATCGAACAACACAGTGAGCTGTTATTTTCGCCGCCCTCCCTGGCGCCCTCCCGGGTGCTGGCGCTCTGCACCGCCTTTGTTCTGCTCACCGAATCCGACGAAGACGCCTCCCCCTTCGCCGGCCGACAGGGCTGGTGGCTCAATCTACCTAGCCGTCGCCACCTCTCGTTCATGCTGGAAAGCCAGATCTGCGAGGTCGATATTCATCTTGAATGTGAAGGCTGGAAAGTAACGGTTGACGGTCAATCACATCAAGTCACCGCCGAACTGCACCGAGACCGTTTGCAGACGGTGATCGACGGGGTGCCGCTGCGTTGCCATCTGGCCCGGCATCAGCATAGGCTATGGCTGTTTTATCAGGCCGAGCGTTTCGACGTGCAATTACACCAGTCCGATGTCGAACACACCAAAACGCAACATGGCAGCGGCCTCTGTGCCCCCATGCCGGGGCTCATCGGTCAGCTAAAGGTGGCGACTGGCGAGTCGGTGGCTGCCGGCCAGACCCTGTTGATCCTGGAGGCGATGAAGATGGAGCACCCTATTGTCGCCCCAGCCGCCGGGCGGGTGGCCGAGCTGTATTACCGGGAAGGCAGCCAGGTTGGTGAAGGCGCCGAGCTGCTGCGACTGGAGCCAGAACAGGATCAAGAGCAGGATCAGGAGCAAGAGACACCATGAGCGACAAGGTCAGACTGGTGGAAGTCGGCCCGCGGGACGGGCTGCAAAACGAAGCGGCTTCGGTGCCGTCCGCCATCAAAATCGAGCTGGTCGAACGGCTGGCCGACTGCGGCCTGCGTCATATCGAGGCCGCGAGTTTCGTCTCTCCCAGGTGGGTACCGCAGATGGCCGATGGCCACGCCGTGCTCACCGGCATTCGACGCCGCCCCCACGTTATCTACAGCGCCCTGACCCCCAACCTCAAGGGGCTGGAAGCCGCCCTGGCCGCCGGTGTTGACCAGGTGGCCGTGTTCACCGCCGCCTCGGAGTCCTTCTGCCGGCACAATATCAATGCCTCTATCGCCACCAGCCTGGCACGCTTTGCGCCGCTGTTAGCCCTGGCTCAAGAGCAAGGCATACCGGTGCGCGGTTATGTGTCTACCGTGCTGGACTGCCCTTATGAAGGCGCCATTACTCCTGAGGCGGCAACACAAGTCGCCAGCGCCTTGTATCAAATGGGTTGTGCCGAAATTTCTCTGGGCGATACGCTGGGCACCGGCACACCCACGCGGGTAAAAGCCCTGCTGAGCGCCGTGAGTCAAGAAGTCCCCCTGCCGCAGCTAGCGGTACATTTTCACGATACCTACGGCCAGGCGCTGGTAAACATTTATGCCTCCCTTGAGCACGGAATACGCATTATTGACAGCTCGGTAGCCGGCCTCGGCGGTTGCCCTTACGCCCCCGGAGCTTCGGGTAATGTCGCCACCGAAGAAGTGGTGTATTTATTACAGGGCTTAGGTATGCTGACGCGCGTGAATCTGGACCAACTGGTGCAGACCGGCCGTTGGATTAGCCGGCAGCTGGGTCGGCGCAACGGCGCAAAGGTAGGGCTGGCCTGGACAAAGTAAAAACGCCCGTACATTCCGGATCCCGACATATCGGAAAACGTTCGGCTCCTCGGGCCAGAGCCCGGATCAGCAGAATGGTTAATACCTGAATTTACTCCCTGATAATATGATCTCTTGCAACATACCAACACACATGTTGCGGCAGAATCAATCAAGGTTTGACCAAATCACGCGAAAGATGCCCCGTCATCAGCCGGATAACTCAAGCCGCCCCGGTTAAGTTTAATCATCAACACCTGCGGCTATAATCTGGTACTCAGTAGGTCGGTAGTGTGTTACCAGGCAGGAAAGGTGAACCACCAAGCACTTAATTAATAAGGGATTTTATAAATGCTTATTTTCTTTATCAGTATTACCTTACTTATTCTCGGTTATAAGTTCTACGGCCCCTTTGTTGAAAAACAAGCGGGCATAGACCCTAAGGCGCGCACGCCTCAGCAACGCCTGGATGACGGTGTTGACTACGTTGCCATCAGCCCGGTTAGAGCGTTTTTAATTCAATTCCTGAACATTGCCGGTGTTGGACCCATTTTCGGCCCTATTCTCGGTGCCCTCTATGGGCCCATTGCATTGGTGTGGATCGTGATTGGTAACGTATTAGGTGGCGCGATACATGACTATTTCTCGGGTGTAATGAGCCTGAAAGAGGATGGTAAAAGTTTACCGGAAATTGCCGGTCATTATTATAACGTGGTCTTCAAAGGTATCATGCTGGTGTTTACCTGCATGCTGCTGTTTTTTGTGGGTGTGGTTTTTATTATGAGCCCGGCAGGGCTATTGAGTAACCTATCCTATTTTGAAGGCACCTTTCTAGCCGGCAACAGCTTCTGGGTATTGTTGATTTTAGGCTATTACTTTTTAGCTACCTTGCTACCCATCGATAAAATCATCACCAAGCTGTATCCGTTATTTGGTCTGTTAATGATTGTCATGACCACCTTGATTGCCGGGGCCTTGTTACTGGAAGCACCGCACCTGCCGCAAGTGGGCGATGTTTTTGCTTACTTTGATGGGCATGACCATGCGGACTTGTTAACGCCCAATCCGGATGGTTTACCCGTATGGCCGTTATTGTTCCTAACCATTACCTGCGGTGCCATCAGTGGTTTTCACTCCACACAATCGCCTATGATTGCCCGTTGCCTTACCAATGAGAAATATGCACGCCCGGTGTTTTATGGCGCCATGATGTGTGAAGGCATCGTCGGTTGTGTATGGGCCCTGGCGGGTATTGCCGCTTTCCCTGGTGGTTATGAAGAGTTGAAATCAATGCTGGATATTGGTGGCCCAGGCTTGGTGGTTAACCATATTGCAACCAGCTATCTGGGTGTAATTGGTGGGGTTATGGCTATTCTGGCTGTCGCCATTTTCCCCATTACCTCTGGCGACACTGCGTTTCGCTCATTGCGTTTAACCATTATGGATGCGTTCAGCATCTCACAAACCAGCTTGCACAGACTGGCATTATCTGCGCCCCTGCTTGGTATCGCCTATTTGATGACCCTCCTGGATTTCGCGTTAATCTGGCGCTATTTCGCCTTCTCAAACATGCTGCTATCCACCAGCGTGCTGTGGTTAGCCACCAAGTACCTGTTCGACAGAGGCACTTTCCATTGGGTTACCAGTATTCCTGCCGTTATCGGCACGGCCATTACTGTCTCTTATATTACAACCAATCAGATTGGTTTCAATTTACCGATGGAATACAGCCAAGCCATAGGCATAGTGACGGCCATCATTTGCTTTACCGGCCTGGTATTACAGCATAAAAAACGCCCTGTAAGAGTGATGTAAAACCGAACCCCTCCAGCAGCTATAAATTAAATAAAAAGGTAGCGCCTGCGCTACCTTTTTGTTATACCGGTCGCATTAAACAAATGGTCTATTTAATTTCTGTATCAATCCTCCTTGATGCTCCGACGCCGCCTGTTAGCGCTGCCTGCGGAAAACTCGGTGTTCCTGCAGAGGCAACAGAGAACGGCTCCCACGACCATGAAATGCCAGGGACGGCATTTCCGAGCCCCCAGGAATGGGTTTATGGCGTGTCGAGGGAGGCGGCTGTGTTGCCTCTGGTCTGGGGTCTCAATATGACCAGATCATTACTGGGATCGGTATTAGCTCCCATTACGATTCATAAACGCAAAAGGGAGCCGAAGCTCCCTTTTTCATCTGAACGAATTCGAACCTTACTGGTTAACGAACTCGACACCCTTGGCGATATCGCCTTTCAGGGTTTCCAGCATGCCGTCCATCGCGGCCTGCTCGAAGGCGCTGATGTCGCCGTAAGGCAGCACTTTTTCTACGCCGTTCTTGCCCAGCAACACTGGCTGTGCGAAGAACTGAGCGTGCTCGCTGCCGCCATCGACATAGGTACATTCAACCACGTTGCTTTCGCCCTGCATGGCCTTGACCAGAGACAGCGCGAAACGACAGGCAGCCTGCCCCATGGACAGGGTGGCAGAGCCACCGCCGGCCTTGGCTTCAACCACTTCGGTACCGGCGTTCTGAATGCGATAGGTCAGCTTCTCGATTTCTTCATCGGAGAAAGAAGCACCTTCAACCTGAGACAGCAGCGGCAGTATGGTCACACCGCTGTGGCCACCGATCACCGGTACTTTAACGTCGGACACGTTCAGGCCCTTGGCTTCGGCCACGAAAGTCTCGGCGCGGATAACGTCCAGAGTAGTGATACCAAACAGCTTGTTCTTGTCGTAGACGCCGGCTTTCTTCAGCACTTCGGCGGCAATCGGCACAGTGGTATTCACCGGGTTGGTGATGATGGCGATACAGGCCTTGGGACAGGTGGCGGCGGCTTTTTCGATCAGGTTCTTGACGATACCGGCGTTCACGTTGAACAGATCGGCACGGTCCATGCCCGGCTTACGGGCAACACCGGCGGAGATCAGCACGATGTCGGCACCTTCCAGTGCAGGAGTCGGATCTTCACCACCAAAGCCAACCACGCTGACGGCGGTCGGGATGTGGCTCAGATCGGCGGCAACACCGGGAGTGACGGGGGCGATATCGTACAGGCTTAATGCAGAACCGGCAGGCAGGTTGTTTTTCAACAGCAGGGCCAGAGCCTGGCCGATACCACCGGCGGCTCCAAGTACGGCAACTTTCATGACTGAACTCCGTTATTATTGGGTTGTTAGACGTTTCCTGGGACTTTAGCAACATAGCGAAAGCGCCACAGAAAGACAATGGTTAAGGGATGCTGAATATGTGGTTCTGTGAGACAGCGCCGTTCATCCCTGAGTCTGGAATACCAAGGCCCGCCGCTCGAGCAGACGAAACAAAAAAGTCAGCAGGCCATTCAGAATCAGATAAATGGCGCCCGCCATCCCAAACACCGCCAGGGTGTCGTAGGTCTGGCCATTGAGCCGCTGGGCTAGGCCCATGATTTCCATGATCGAGATGGTGCTGGCCAGCGAGCTGCCCTTGAGTACCAGTACCACTTCATTGGAATAGGCCGGGATCACCCGCCTGCCGGCATGGCGCAGCTTGACGCTCAGCGTCTGCCAACCGTTCATGCCCAGCGCCTGGCAGGCCAGGGTTTCGCCTTTCGGCACCGCGTCCAGGGCCCCCTTGAACAAGCGGCAGGTATAGGCACCGGCATTCATGCCCAACGCCAGAATGGCGCAGAACATGGGCTCGCGCAGATAAGTCCAGGCCCAGCTGGTCTTGATCCAGTCAAACTGGGCCGGCCCATAATACACCAAAAAAATCTGTACCAGCAGCGGGGTACCGGTCAGCAACAGCAAATAAGCTTCCGTCAGCTGCGCCAGCACCGGTACACGGCGCTCCAGCACCCAGGTCAGCAACAGAGCTATCACCAGCCCCAGCAAGAGGCCGGCACCGGTAATGGTCAGGGTGATTTTCACCCCTTGCAGCAAGGTCGGCAGATAATAGAGCCACTCAGTCATAACGGGTTACCCTGGTTCTAAGCCGCTTCAATCCCTGCTGGCTGAGCACGGTAATCGCCAGATAAATCAGCGCCGCTATGCCGTACCAGGTAAAGGGCTCGTAGGTACGGGCAGCAATGGCCTTGGCCTGATACATCAAATCGTGCACCCCGATCAGGGACACCAGCGCGGTGTCTTTCAGCAGGATCAGCCACTGGTTGCCCAGCCCCGGCAGCGCATGGCGCCAGGTTTGCGGCAACACGATGCGCACAAAGGTGTACAGGGGCGGCAGACCCAGCGCCTGCGCCGCCTGTCGCTGACCACGAGGTACCGCGTTCAGCGCTCCGCGCAACGTCTGGGCGGCGTAGGCGGCAAACAACAACGACAAGGCCGTCACTCCGCACCAGAAGGGGCTGAATTCCAGATACTCGCCGGTCAGCAGAAACAGTATCTGGGTAGAGCCAAAATAGATGAAAAACACCACCAGGATTTCAGGCAAGCCGCGCAGCACAGTGGTCAGCAGGGTTGTCGGCCAGCGTAACACCGCAAAGCGGCTCATCTCGGCGCCGCACAGCAGGATGGCCAGAACCAGGCCGGCCGCCAATGACATCAATGCCAGCCCCAGCGTCATCAGGCTGGCATTCATCAGGTGAGTCAGCATATTACTGAGGGAAATACTTTTGGTAGATAAGGTCGTAGCTGCCGTTGGCCTTGAGCTCTGCCAGCCCCTGGTTCAGTTGATCGAGCAGCTCCTTGTTGCCCTTGGTCACCGCGATGCCGAATCCGGTACCAAAGTAATTGTCATCGGTGATGCGTTCACCCAGTACCGCGTAGCCCTCGTTCTTGCCCAGCCATTCACCGACCACGGCGGTATCGGCAAAGACGGCATTCAAACGACCGTTGGTCATGTCGAGCAACGCATCCTGCACGCTTTGATAGGGACGAGACTCCAGACCTTCACTTTCCAGCTTGTCCTGGATGTATTTCTGGTGCGAGGTGCCGTTCTGCACGCCGACGGTCTTGTCTTTCAGGCCGTCGATGCCGTCGAACTTGCCGGTCGGCGCCACGAACACGGCGGAGTTTTCGTAATAGATATCGCTGAAGTCCACCTGCTTGGCACGCTCGGGCGTGATGTCCATGGCGGCGATGGCAGCATGATAACGACGGAACTTGAGGCTCGGGATCAGGCTGTCGAAGGACTGATTATGAAAGCTGCACTGCAGGACCGCCACGTCACACAGCGCCCTGGCCAGATCGAGATCGAAACCCTGCATCTCGTTATTTTCATCGACAAATTCAAAGGGAGGATAGGCTGCATTGGTAACAAACTTCACTTCCGCCGCCTGAGCGGTACCAAAAGTGGCCAGCAGGGCCAGGGATAACAGGGTCTTGTTCATGATGATGTCCTTATAGTCATTAATGGGTCAGAAACTCGGCCAACCGCCGAGTCTGGGGATGGTCGAGCAGCCCGGTATCGCCGTACTCTACCAAACGGCCCTGTTCAAGATAGGCTACCTTGGTCGCTATACGGCGGGCAAAGCCGACTTCGTGGGTCACTATTACCTGAGTAATGCCAGTCTGCCCCAATTGCAGAATAATGTCGGCCACTTCCTTGGTTATCTCCGGATCCAGTGCCGCCGTGGGTTCATCAAACAGCAGCACCGAAGGATTCATCATCAGCGCCCGGGCGATCGCCACCCGCTGCTGCTGACCACCAGACAGCGCCCCCGGCCAGGCATGCCGCTTGTCGGCCAGTTTCAGCTGACTCAGCAGGTAACCGGCTTTATCCTGCGCCCTGGTCTTGTCCATGCCCAGCACCTTGAGCGGCGCCTCCAGCAGGTTCTGCTCTACCGTCAGATGTGGCCACAAGTGATATTGCTGAAACACCATGCCAACCTTGCCGCGCAGTTGCTGAGCTCTTTTCTGCACCTGGCTCGAGCGAGCATCGGGAAAGGAGAACTGCTCACCGGCAATGGTCAATTCACCAGAATCCGGAATATCCAGCAGGTTGAGCAACCGTAACAGAGAACTTTTTCCTGCACCGCTTGGCCCAAGTAGCACTAATGTCTCTCCGGCATCGCATTTAAGCGAAACCTGGCTTAAAATTTCCTGACCAGCCCAGGACTTGCAAATGCCACTGAATTCTATGCCCATGCGCTATGTTCACATCATTTGTCAGAGTGTTCGGCTGATTTTATTTTGCATTGATGTTAATGCAAGCTAATTTTGCATCTTTATGCAAAACAAATGACTAATCCTTGATAAAAAATGGCCACGGATAGACAATATGTCCCATTCAACCACGCTCAGTCGGCTGCAAAAAATGAACGAAAAGCAAGAACAACTGATCAAGGCCTTCAAGGCCCTGCTCAAGGAAGAACGCTTCGGATCCCAGGCAGAGATAGTGAGTGCGCTGCAGGATCTGGGATTCGATAATATCAACCAGTCCAAGGTTTCGCGCATGCTTAGCAAGTTCGGCGCCGTGCGTACCCGCAATGCCAAGATGGAAATGGTCTATTGCCTGCCGGTCGAACTGGGCGTGCCTACCAGCAGCAGCCAGCTGAAAAACCTGGTGCTGGATGTAGGCCACAACAGTGCGCTCATCGTCATCCACACCAGCCCCGGTGCTGCCCAGCTGATTGCCCGCATGCTCGACTCTCTCGGCAAGGCAGAAGGCATTCTCGGCACCATCGCCGGTGATGACACCATCTTCATCACCCCCACCAACGACACCCCGATAGAAACGCTGTTCCAGAGCGTACTGGAGCTGTTCGAACAATACGTTTAAAGAACACCGTCAGCGATAAGCTCCAAGAAACAACAGGTGGCATTTAAATAACCGGTGAGTCGGTATTCCGACTCACCGGCCGCTCCACACCGAATAAGTTGGCGCCGACAGCCATCACCGAAACGCCCGCAAACAACTCGGGTGGCTTGCCGCTTCGAGCTATTCCCTTACAGCCTTGTTTACAGATCCCCCTGTGCAACCAGCCACTCTTGTGACGGCGCGAAGAAGGCGGCGCCGGTTTCGGCCTGGGTAAACAGCGTCAGGTGATCGAAGTGTCCCCTGTCGTCGAGCTGAAACATGCTGTCCAGCATGCGGGTAAAGTGCAGCGAGGTGTTGCAGCAGGAAACAAACACCAGCCCCTGCTCCGCCGCCGTACCCCAGGGCATGCTCTGGCGCAGAATTTCCATGCTGCTGCCGGAGGCATCCTTGAGGCTGGTTCTTTTGGTATGAGCCGTCGGGGCCTTATGGGCCGACTCGTACTCGATGTTATCCACCTTGGTACGGCCGTAGATATCTTCCTGCGCCTTCACCGCCAGCCTTTGCCAGCGTGCCATCTTGTGCTTGTAACGCTGCACATGAAGGTAGCTGCCATCGACAAAACGGCCCTCGCCCACCAGCGCCACCTCGGCCTTGTGTTCACCCTCGGGGTTTTCGGTACCGTCCACAAAACCGGTCATATCGCGGCCGTCGAGATAACGAAAGCCCTGCCGCTCGTCTTTCAGTTCCACCTTGCCGGCCAGTAATACCATGACACCTTGCACCGCGATATAGGCCACGTCGAGCCGGTCGGCCCGCAGTTGAAAGAACAGGTCGAACGGGGTTTCGGGTGCGATACGCAGCCCTTCCTGCTGCGCCGGAAAGGGAGCCAGCTCGGCCGGGCGGGCCACAGGGTAAAGCTCATCCCAGGCCTCATTGCCCACCGCCACCAGGCCGGAGAAGGCGGCATCCGGATAGTCCCGCTGCAGGGGCTGCCACAAGGCGGGCAACTCGGCCAGGGCGGCACGCACGGCACCAAAGCCGTCGGGCTTGATGTCGAACATCAGGTAATAGGCATGAAGATTGGGTTCGGCGCAAATACCGGTTTGTGCTGTCATCGTCCACTCTCTCGATAATTCATGATGGCTCAGTATAACGCGAGCCATATGGCAACAAGCAAGCAAACAACAGCGCCCGAGTCAAGCCAGCCTCGCATGGACTCGACGTCGCTTAACGGGACATTCAGGCGACGGCACGCTGACCTTCGGAGTCTGGGAAGAAGGTCAGGGCATGGGGTAACACCTTCACGCTGACCTGACTGACTGCCGGCAAGGGCTCGTTGATGCTCACTTCCAGCTGCAGGCTCTGGCATTCCACCACACAGCGGGTGTGGGTGCCGAGAAACTGCTGCTCCAGCACGCGACCATTGCCCTGCTCGGTCAGCAACAACTGGATTTGCCGCGGACGCAGCATCAGCTGGCCACTAGTACCGGGGTCGGCGTTCAATGCCGCCTGACTCACTATGGGCCCCATGGCGGTCAGCAGGGTGCTGTTGTCGAGCACGGTGGCGGGCACATAGTTGGCCTGACCAAGAAAGTCGGCCACGAAACGGCTTTGCGGATGCTGGTACAGGGTTTGCGGCCGCCCCACCTGCTCGATATGGCCGGCGCGGAACAGCGCCAGCCGGTCGGAGAAGGCGAAGGCTTCTTCCTTGCTGTGGGTGACAAAAATGGCACTGATACCCTGCCCCTTAAGCAGATCCCGGATTTCACCGATCAGACGCATCCGCACCTGGGTATCGATGTTGGAGAAGGGTTCATCCAGCAACATCAGTCCCGGCTGGCAGATCATGGCCCGGGCAATGGCGACGCGCTGCTGCTGGCCACCGGACAGCTGGTGCGGGTAACGCCCGCCCAGCTCCGCCAGATTCACCAGTTCCAGCACCTCGGCCACCCGAGCCTTGATGCGCGCCTTGTTGCTTTCCTTGCTTTGCAGGCCAAAGGCCACATTTTGCGCCACATTCAGGTGTGGAAACAGCGCATAGTCCTGAAAAATCATGCCGATATTGCGCCGTTCGGGTACCACTTCCACGCCGTTGCCGTTCATCTGCCGGCCATGGATATGAATGTCCCCCTCAGTCACCGGCAGCAAGCCCGCCACCGCCTTCAGCAGCGTGGTCTTGCCACAGCCACTGGCACCCAGCAGACACATGATTTCATTTTCGGCCACCTGCAGTGACAGATCATTCAGTATGGGATTACCGTTATAACTACAGCGAATGCCGTTTACATCCAATGCCGCCATCAGTGATGCTGCTCCAGTGATCGATTCAGGAAAATCAGCGGTATCAGCCCAACCAGCACGATGACGATGGCGGGCAAGGCCCCCACCTCCAGCTGTTCGTCGGACACAAACTGATATACGTAGGTCGCCAGGGTCTGAAAGTTGAACGGCCGCAGCAACAGCGCCGCCGGCAGTTCTTTCATGCATTCGATAAACACCAGCAGGGCGCCGGCCAGCATGCCCTTGCGGATCAGTGGCATGTGCACCTTCATCATCATGGCACCCGGGCCATAGCCCATGGTCTGGGTCACCATATCCAGCGACGGCGACACCTTGCCGAGGCTGCTTTCCACCGCCCCCACCGCCATGGCGCCAAAACGAACCAGATAACCGAAGGCGATGGCAGCCATGGTGCCGGTCAGCAGCAGGCCGGGCTCGTCAAGCCCCAGCCACAGGGCCAGATCGTTAATGGCAAAATCGAGACCGGTCAGCGGCACCAGTACCCCAATGGCCAGCACGGTGCCGGGCAGCGCATAGCCCATGCTTGCCAGCCTCATCGGCAGTACCGTGCTGGTTTTTCCGGTCAGCCGGTGGCTCATGCCCAGCAAGAGGGCAATGAACAGCGCCAGTCCGGCCACCAGAGTCGACAGCAGCAGGCTGTTGATGCTGTATTCGAAGAAACGGGCATTCCAGGCCTGTTCAAAATAATGAATGGCGTGATAACAGAGTATGACAAAGGGCAACAGGAAGCCCACCATCACCAGCCCCCAGCAAAACGCCAGTGCGCCCCATTTCGATACGCCGCTCAATCGATAGCCGGTTTCCTGTTCGTGCCCCATGCCCTTCTGAAACACCTGCTGTCGCTTGCGACTGATGCGTTCGACACTCAGCAACAACATCACCACCAGTAACATCATGGCGGCGATTTTAGCGGCGGCATTGAGGCTGCCATAGCCCAGCCAGGTGTCGTACACCGCAGTAGTCAGGGTATTGACCGCAAAGAAGTTGACGGTGCCGAAGTCGGCCAGGGTTTCCATCGCCACCAGTGACAGCCCCACCGCAATGGAGGGCCGCGCCAGCGGCAGGCTGACGCGTTTAAAACTTTGCCAGGGCGTACAACCCAGCAATCGGCTGGACTGGATCAGGCTGGTGGACTGCTCCAGAAAGGCGGTACGCGCCAGCAGATAAACGTAAGGGTACAGCACCAGTCCCAGCATCAGGGCGGCACCGCCGAGGGTACGAATGGGCGGAAAATAATAATCGGCAGCAGACTGCCAGCCAAACCACTGGCGCAACGTAACCTGCACCGGGCCGGAAAAGTCCAGCAGATCGGTATAAACGAAGGCAACGATGTAGGAAGGCATGGCCAGAGGCAGGATCAGAGCCCATTGCAGCCAGCGTTTGCCGGGAAGCTCGCACATGGACATCAGCCAGGCGGCAGGCACCCCGCACAGCAGACTGAACACCATGACCAGCAACACCAGCCAGAAGGTATTGTTGATATACGCAGGAAGCACCGTTCCCCACAGATGACGGAAGAGGTCTTCTGCAGGTAACAGTGCTTCATATAATAATGCCATCACAGGCAAGGTCAGCAGCAGGGCCAGGGCCCAGCTGCCGACCGTCCAACCAGGTCTTTTCATCTACAACTCGGAACGGGGGACTGACCCCCGTCTTTTTACAGATCGTATTGGACTTCGTCCATCAATTGCACCGCTTCTTTGGCATGTTTTGCCACATCGGTCAACGGACGAGTGTCGGACTTGAAGTCACCCCAGCTCTTCACCAGTTCGGACGGCTCCACGCCGGGCTTGACCGGATACTCATGGTTGGCGGAGGCATACAGGTGCTGCGCCTCGTCGCCGGCCAGGAATTCCATCAGCTTGACGGCTGCATCCTTGTTCTTGGCATGCTTGGCCAGGGCCACGGCAGAGATGTTGACGTGGGTGCCGCGATCAGCCTGATTGGGGAAGTTGATATAGGAGGATTCGGCCCATTCGCGCTGCTTGTCGTTGGTCAGCATGACGCCGTAGTAGTAGCTGTTGCCCAGGGCATAATCACAGACACCATCACGGATGGCCTTGACCTGATCCCGGTCACCGCCCTGAGGCTTCTGCGCCAGGTTGGCTTTCAGGCCTTCCAGCCAGGTCCTGGTATATTCAACGCCGTGCTCGTCAATCATGGAAGCGGTCAGCGCCACGTTGTAAGGGTGCTTGCCGCTGCGGGTACAGATTTTGCCCTTGTATTTGGGATCGGCCAGCTCTTCATAGGTGATATCGTCACGCTTGCCCACCCGCTCGACCGAGCTGTAGATGGCGCGGGCGCGGGTGGTGAGGGCAAACCACTTGCCGTCTGCATCGCGGTACTGGGACGGAATGTTCTCTTCCAGCACCTTGCTTTCGACTGACTGGGTCAGATCCTTGTCGACTACGTCCATCAGGCGGCTGACATCGACGGTCAGCACCAGATCGGCCGGTGACAGGCGACCTTCGCGCTGCAGACGCTCACCCATACCGTCCTTGATGAACACCACATTGACGTCGATACCGGTTTCCTTGGTAAAGGTGTCGATGATCGGCTTGATCAGAAAGTCCTGCCGATTGGAGTAAACATTAACTTCTTCGGCAAAGGCCTGGCTGGTGAAGCTGGAAACCAGCAGAGCCGCCGCCGACAGGAAAAATTTCTTAGACATCATCCAGATCCATTTAGTTGAGTGAGAATAATTAACGTTTAGAAGTATACCCGGACGCGACCCGGAATCAATAAGCAACTGACATCCGAATAATAAAAGTTTTCATCCGCAATATTATTACCTCCTTCGGCCGAGACGTCCTTGCGCTGGATCGGCTACCAGACAAAAAAAGGAGGCCTCATGGCCTCCCCTGCATCTATCAGTCCCGACGATGTTGGCACGATAACGTGACTCAATGGCGCTTCAGGGTCACGAACTCGGGGTAGGCGTCGATGCCACAGTCAATCCTGTCCATACCCGAGAGTTCATCCTCTTCGGTCACTCGAATGCCCAAGATCTGCTTGAGCAGAGACCAGACCAGCAGGCTGGCGCCGAATACCCAGCCTCCAATCACCAGGATGCCGGCCAACTGACCCCACAGGGAGGCATCGGGATTGGCCACCGGCACCAGCAAGAGCCCCAGCACCCCACAGACACCGTGTACCGAAATGGCGCCAACAGGATCATCGATACGCAGCTTGTCCAGCACCACTATGGCATAGACCACCACTATGCCCGCCAGCAGGCCGATACCTGCGGCCCACAGGTGGCTAGGTGAAAGCGGATCGGCGGTAATGGCCACCAATCCGGCCAAAGCACCGTTGAGAATCATGGTCAGATCGGCCTTGCCCCAGGTCAGCTTGGTCACCACCAGGGCGCCGATGGCGCCGGTGGCGGCGGCGGCGTTGGTGTTGACGAAAATCCTGGCCACGGCGGTAGAGTTTTCCACATCGGACAGCAGCAGTTGAGAACCACCGTTGAAGCCGAACCAGCCCATCCACAGAATAAAGGTACCCAGGGTCGCCAGCGGCATGTTGGAACCGGGAATGGGGTGAATTTCACCGTTGTTACCGTACTTGCCCTTGCGTGCTCCCAGCAGCAGCACCCCGGCCAGCGCCGCACACGCCCCCGCCAGGTGCACTATGCCGGAGCCGGCAAAGTCGGTGAATCCCCACTCGGACAGGAAACCACCGCCCCAGGTCCAGTAGCCTTCTACCGGGTAAATAAAGGCGGTCAGTACCACCGAGAATGCCAGGAAAGCCCACAGCTTCATCCGCTCGGCCACGGCCCCGGAGACGATGGACATGGCGGTGGCGACGAACACCACCTGAAAGAAGAAGTCGGCTTCCAGAGCATGGTCGGCGTCATCGGCCTGGCTGCCGATCAAGCCGCCCAGGCTCGGCAGCCAGCCACCTTCGGCATTGTCTACATACATGATGTTATAACCCACCAGCAGGTACATGGTGCAGGCAATGGCAAACAGCAGAATATTCTTGGTCAGGATCTCGGTGGTATTCTTGGCGCGTACCAGGCCCGCCTCCAGCATGGCAAACCCCGCCGCCATCCACATCACCAGCACGCCGGACATCAGAAAATAAAAGGTGTCCAGGGCAAACTTCATTTCGGTTAAAGTATCCATTATGCTTTCCCTCGCTTAAATGGCTTCCATATCCCGCTCACCGGTACGGATGCGTACGGTTTGATGCAGGTCATAAACAAAAATCTTGCCGTCGCCGATCTTGCCGGTGTAGGCGGTTTCGGTAATCGCTTCAATCACCAGCTCCACCTGGTCACTCTGAGTGGCGATTTCCAGTTTGATCTTGGGCAGAAAATCCACCGTGTATTCGGCCCCGCGATACAGCTCTGTGTGCCCCTTCTGGCGACCGAATCCTTTCACTTCCGTCACCGTCATGCCGTCGATGCCGACATGAGCCAGTGCCGATCGCACGTCATCGAGCTTGAAAGGTTTGATAATGGCGCAAATCATTTTCATGGCGAGCTTCCTTGTGTGTCTGGATTAATTAAAGACAAACAAGCTTCGTGCCAGTTTTTTATTCCTTTATTTTCAATGATTTAATCTTAATCTACGGATTGATTTGAGCACCGTGATATGATGCTGGTGCAGTAGATACACTAAAGGCACCAAGGTGGTGCAACGGAGTCACCATGTTATCTCTATCGGCCCGGGTGCAACTCCCCGAGCAGGAACTGGAATTTATCACCATGCGCGCCAGCGGACCCGGCGGCCAGCATGTGAACAAGACCGACTCGGCGGTACAGCTGCGTTTCGACTACGCCAACAGCCCCAGCCTGCCCGACACCTACAAGGCCGCCCTGCGGCAAATGAAAGACAACCGGATACTGGCCTCGGGCTGGATCATGATCCGTGTCGAGAGCCATCGCAGCCAGCTGATGAACAAGGAAACCGCCAGGGAAGCCCTGCTCGCCCTGCTGCAACAAGCCGGCAAGCCGGTAAAGGTGCGCCGCCCTACCAAGCCGAGCAAGGCCGCCAAACGCAAACGCGCCGACAGCAAGACGCTCAGAGGAAAAATCAAAAGCGGACGGGGGAAGGTGAAGGTGTAAGCGTTAAGCTATAGAAAAACAATCATGATTGTGGAGTTTGTAGTGCGCTTGTTAATGCGCAACTGTCGGGAGGTGCGCACCGCATAAATGGGCGCCAACAAGAACCGGTACAACTGCGGGATCAGCTGGCGGTTCGGCCAACGGAGTCGCCTGATGACACCTCCAATGGACGGCTCAGAATGATGGAAAAGGCTGCAGGGATTGCCTCAGCCGACCATCAAATGCCAGGGATGGCATGTGTCGAGCGTCACATGGATGTGCTTGAAGCGTGTCGGAGGAGGCAACCCTGTTGCCTCTTTATGCAGCAAATCGACGTTTGACCAATAAACAGGCTTACCCTTTCTTTGAGTCGGCTTTAACGGTTGCTGCAGAAGTCCCGCCATTGCTCCAGCACCCGGGCCAGATCGTCCAGGCCGCAACCGGCGTACAGCTCGTCATCGTAATAGGCCAGGCCATCTTCCATCTCGTCGGTGTCGAAGGCCAGGGCATGGGCGCTGAGCTCGGCTTCTTCCCGGGTCAGCAGCAGGGTGCATTCGGGATACGTCTTCTTGAACTCCTGTGCTTCACCCGCCTCAAGATTCTTGATGGTCGCCAGCAGCGCCGTCGCCTCGGTAATGCCGACCTCGTCGGTCAGCCACTGGCCCATCACCTCGTGGCCCATGGTAAAACGGGCTCTATGATGGCCATTCAGATCCCGAAAAAATTCAAACTCCACAGGCACCTCCAGCAATAAAGGCGCGATTCTACTCCCGGTGGCCGGCACTGAACAGCGCTGTTTCAGCCGGCCGGGTTCAACGGTGGCTGCCGACCTGCCAGGCGCAACCGAAGGCGAACGCGTAACCGGCTGAAAGTAAGGATAAAGGGCAGGAATATCAGCGCCCACAGGCTGCGATAGCGGTTATTTTCCGGCTTGCCGGCGCCGAAGGTCAGCGGCTCCGGCTGCCAGCCGGTGACATAAAGGGTGCCGAACATCCAGTCCCAGAGCGACAGGTTGGTACCGAAATTACGGTTGAAGTGCTTCGGGTCGTTACTGTGATGGATCTGATGCTGGGCCGGGCTGTTGATCAGGTGTTCGACCAGAGGCCCGAATGACAGCCAAATATGGGTATGCCGCAGGTTGGCGGCCAGGGAATTGAACAACAGCACCAGGTAGCTGGAGCCGAACAGAGTATATTTGCTTACGCTGCCGCCACAGAGGTAATAGAAGCCACCCGCGTAGGCGCCGATAAACACCCCCTTGGCAACCTTCTCCGCCACCTTTTCCACCACATGGATGCGGCTGGCGGTAGCCGGTACCATGACCTCCGCCGAATGATGTACCTTGTGAAACTCCCACAGCCAGCGACAATGAAAGGCCCGGTGCACCCAGTAATGCACGCAGTCCGCGATCAGAAACAGGCCCAGACCATAGAGCATCATCAGCCCCATGTTTTCACCCAGCCGGGGCCGCTCGCCCCAGACCTGCTCGAAAAACCCCACATAGTCCCGGGACTCCCAAATATAGGGATCCACCAGGCCCATCACCGGCAGTACAAACAACAGCTTGAGAACGCCGCGCACCAGGTAATACTGATAGTCCAGCCGTGCCGAAGGGTGCCAGAACACTTCTCGACCGCCGATAAAGCGCCAGTAGCCAGTGGCGGTTGTGGTGCCATCCTGCAGACGCAACCGGTAGAGCAGCAGCGCCGTCAGATAGGAGATGCCGAGAAAAACCACCGAGAAACGACCATTGAGATCGAAGATACCGATCAGCCGATCGATCATCGGGTTCAGCAGCAGCGCCTGCAAAGACAGGAGCAGCTCATCAAGGCGTTCCATGGTTCATCTCCGTACGTTTCGTTCGGCCTGGCATTCACGACCGGTGCGCACGAGATTCTAAAAGAAAACCATTCGTAACACTATTGCAAATAACGGACGACCACCAAGGGCCTATTAGGCCCGAGCGAGTATTATTTTTTCAAATCCATAAGCATTGGCAATATCATTGTTCACAACATAGCGGGTGAACTCAGTATCAGGAAACTGGCCTGATGCATTTATCTCCAGTATCCTATGCCACCTTCCTCTATTAGAAGGAATATTCGGTCGCACATTACAACATGCGCAGATTAAACATCTTCACATAAAGAAAAGCTGACCCATCAGACAAGCCAATCATAAAAACAATCAGGCCGTCTAGTTAATAAATTGTATACACCACTGGAACGCAGACACCATGAGTCATGACCCGCACCATAAGACCAGTCAACAGGAATTGGTCTACAAGCTACACGACAAACCGCCCTTCATTCAGTCTCTGTTCGCCGCCATTCAGCATCTGCTGGCGCTGTTCGTGGCGGTGATCACACCGCCGTTGATCATCTGTCAGACTCTGGGTATTCCCGCCGCCGACACCTCTCATATCATCAGCATGTCGCTGTTCATTACCGGTGTGGCTTCCTTTATCCAGATGAAACGTTTCGGCCCCGTCGGCACCGGTCTGCTGTCGATTCAGGGCACCAGCTTCAACTTTCTCGGCCCCATCATCGCCAGTGGCCTGGCCATGAAAGACGGCGGTGTCACCACCGAAGCCATGCTGGCCGCCATTTTCGGCACCGCCCTGCTGGCCGCCCCTACCGAGATGATTCTGTCGCGTTTTCTGCATCTGGCCCGTCGCGTCATCTCGCCGCTGGTCAGCGGTATCATCGTCACCCTGATAGGCCTGACCCTGATCCAACTGGGTCTGACCTCTATCGGCGGTGGTTTCGACGCCATGTCCGGCGGCACCTTCGGTGCCCTCGACAACCTGGCCCTGGCCGGTACCGTGCTGGGTATCATCATTCTGATGAACCGCAGCCGTAACCCCTATGTTCGTCTGTCGTCCATTCTGGTCGCCATGGTCACCGGCACCCTGCTGGCCTGGTACCTGGGTAAGCTGGCACCCTTGGAAGGCACTCTGCCCTCCATGTCCTTCCCCATTCCGCTGCAATACGGTCTGGGCTTCAACGCTTCGCTGTTTATTCCGCTGGTACTGGTCTTCCTGATCACCGCGCTGGAAGGCATCGGCGACACCACCGCCACGTCAGAAGTGTCCGGTGAGCCGGTCAGTGGCCCGGTTTACATGAGCCGTCTCAAGGGCTGCGTGCTGGGTGACGGCATCAACTCGTCGCTGGCTTCCATCTTCAACACCTTTCCGGTGTCGACTTTCAGCCAGAACAACGGCGTGATCCAGATGACCGGCGTCGCCAGTCGCCATGTAGGCTTCTTCGTGGCCGGTATTCTGGTGATTATGGGTCTGTTCCCGGCCATCAGTACCCTGGTACAGCGCATTCCCGAGCCGGTACTAGGAGGCGCCACCCTGGTGATGTTCGGCTCTATCGCCGCCGCCGGGGTACGCATCCTGTCCCGCGAGCGTCTGGACCGTCGTGCCCTCTTCATCATGGCCATTTCGTTCGGCATGGGCCTGGGTATCTCCCAACGCCCGGATATACTGCAGTTCATGCCCGAGCTCATCAAGAACGTGTTCTCTTCCGGCATCGCCGCCGGTGGTATCACCGCCATCCTGATGAACATCATAATGCCGCTGAACCAGCCACAGGCAGATGAAGCTGCCGGGCAGCAGCAGGCAGAACAGGCCGGTTAAACCAGCCGTTTGTCTCGCTTTAAGGGCCGGTATGTACCGGCCCTTTTTTATTGCCGGCGTAGTTTGATTGTCATGCCAATCCCGAACATAGGGCCCACTCCGCCGACACGCTTCAGGCGAATGACACTCACCGTTTCAGCACATGACATCCGGCCGCCATCGACGGCGGAAGTATCAGTATTGCAGGAGCCTTTGTTGGCCCTGTCGGCTGATGGACGGCGGAGCAGATCCCGTTGACCTCCTTGATACATCCGCGTCTCCTGCTTGCACTGTCTGCGAGCCATTCGGAGTCATAGTGCCCAGCGGCGTAGCAGGTTGTGATAGACGCCGGTCAGCTGAATGCTGGTCTCGCTGCCTGCTCCCAGCTGCTGGTTCACCTGCTGGATACCCGTATCCAGATCGAACAGCAGGCTGCGCTGACCATCGTCCCGCACCATGCTCTGAATCCAGAAAAACGAACAGATCCGCGCCCCCGCCGTCACCGGCTTTACCCGATGCAGGCTGCTCGACGGATACAAAATCAAATCACCGGCTGGCAGCTTGACGCTGTGGGCGCCATAGCTGTCTTCCACCACCAGCTCACCGCCTTCGTATTCATCCGGCTCGCAGAAAAACAGGGTGGCCGACAAGTCGGTACGAATCGACTCGCCAGTAGCCCTGTTTATGCGCACCGCGTTATCCACATGCACGCCAAACGACTGACCGCCCTGATAACAATTGAACAACGGCGGAAAAATCCGGGCGGGCAAGGCGCCGGCAATAAACAGCGGGTGCCGGGCCAGAGCCGAGGTGATCAACTCGCCGATGTCACGCGCCGTCTCGTCGTGTTCCGGCAGTTGCAGGTTGTTCTTGGCCTGAGCCGACTGAAAGCCGGCAGTAACATTGCCGTCGCTCCACTGGGCGGCCAACAGTCGTTGGCGGCACTCGGCCACCTGCTCGGCGCCGAGCACACCGGGAATATGCAGCATCATGGTGAAATACTCTTTTCGTTATAAATGGATAAAGCCCCATGAGGGGCTTATAACAAAATTGTCTGTAAACCTCGATCTGGTCGGCCAAAGGGCTGACTCCACCGACACGCCGTAAACCCCTCCCTGGGGGCTCCGCTGCGCCATCCATGGCGCAGAGGGTCGGTGGAGTCATTCCCTTCAGCCTTCCTCTCGGGCATTGACGTGGTTTGTCTTAAAAACGAGCAGGCTCAGAACCGGTAGTTGGCGGACAGCACCGCCGAGCGACCGTCGCCCAGCTCTACCGCCGAGCTGCGGGTATCGGTACCCGGACGACCGCGCACCCGCTCCACGTATTCCTCGTCAAACAGGTTGTTCACGTTCAGCTGCAGGCTCAAGGCCTCATTCACCCGGTAGGAGGCCATGGCATTATGCAGCCAGTAGCTGTCGATTTTGGCGTCCACATCGGAGGCGACATAACGAGAGCCGACATAGCGGGCGCCGTAGCCAATCTCCAGACCGGAGGCCAGTTCATAGGTGGTCCACAGGTTGGCGCTGTTGCGCGGCGTGTTACCCAACGGCTGGCCTTCGGCGGAGCGGCCGCCGGTCTGCGGCGCGGCCGCCGACTTCAGGGTTTCGCTGTCGAGCAGGGTATAGTTGGCAAACACCTTCCACTCTTCGGTCAGTTCGCCGGTCAACCCCAGTTCGACGCCCTGCACCCGCTGTTCGCCGGCCAGCTCCAGTTCATTGGTCAGCTCGTTGGTCTCCCGGGCGTTGGTTTTGTCGACCCGGAACAGGGCGCCGTCGAGCCCCAGGCGGCCATCCAGCAGCTCCCACTTGGTGCCCAGCTCCCAGGTGTTGTTTTTCTCGGGCTGCAAGTTTTCGCCCGAGACTCGGCCAGAGGTAGCCAACGCCTCGGCCGAAGGATTGAAGGAAGTACCGTAAGCCAGATAGAGGCGTCCGTTGTCTGCCGGTTTGAATACCAGCCCGGCACGACCGCTGAACATCTGATCGCTGCTGCTGGTAGTGAGGCCGCTGTTTTTGTCGGTGGTTTCACCGGACACCCAGTCATGACGCAGCCCCAGACTCAGATCCCACTGCGGGTGCAGAGTCACGGTATCAAACACGTAGAGCGCGCGGGTATCCAACTCGGCTGCGGTGCCACCGCTATCTCTGTAATTGGTCGGTCCGGTCCAGATGCCGGGCGGATGGTACAGATCGAACCCGTTGGCGGGGTAGTTACCGCTCAGGTTGTAGCTGCCGGAGGTCAGATCGTAGGTTTCCCGGGAAATCTCGGCACCAATCAGCATGTCATGCTCAAGCCCTGCGGTGTCAAACGCGGTGCTCAGTCCGGTCTGGTTCACCCATAGTTCGGTCCGGGCATCCCGGCGATAGCCTTGCGGACCGGCCGGCGTATAACGGCCAGCGGGCAATCCGTCGGTATTCACATGAGAAGCTGAAATGGTGGTGTCTCTGTCTACCCGACTGTAGCGGGTCTGGTTTTCGATACGGCTGGTATCGCTCAGATCGTGTTCCAACTTGAGGGTAATGGCATCGGACTGGATTTTTTCTTCGTCCAGGTTGCGCCAGCCGTAGTAGTTTTCCCGATCTACACCGGGCAGTATCTTGCCGTCCCGGGCCGGCAGGCCATAGTCGGGCAGGTTGTCATCCTGCTGATGGAAGTAGCTCAGAGTGGCCCGGGTCTGCTCGCTCAGGCCAATGGTCACGGAAGGCGCAATACCAAAGCGCTGGCGGTCGATATCGTTGCGGCCGGGCACGTCGTTTTCGTGGGCCATCAGGTTGATGCGGGCGGCACTGTCTACGCCTACGCCATCCAGGGTCTTGTTGGCATCCAGGGTCAGACGGTGATAATTATCGGTACCCAGGCTGGCCCCCACTTCGGCGAAGTCACGCTGTTTGGGTGCCTTGCTCACCTGATTGATGGCGCCCCCCGTAGTACCGGCACCGCCAAATACCGAGTTGGGGCCCTTCAGCACTTCCACCTGTTCGATGTTGAAGGTGTCGGTACGGTTGTTCTGGCTGCTGTCGCGCAGGCCGTCAATCTGCATGTTGGAGTTGGCACTGAAACCGCGAATATTGATCTTGTCGCCGGAGCCGCCGCCGCCCTCACCCGCATCGAAGGTAATGCCCGACACGTTCGACAGTACCTGCCTCAGGCTCAGCGCCTGCTGCTCTTTAATCACTTCTTCCGGCACTACCGTCACGGTTTGCGGTGTATCCAGCAGGGGCTTAACGTACTTGGATGAGGCCGACTCTTCAGCCTTGTAGCCCTGCTCCCGCACATCCTGCACGGTAATGGTGTCGAGCTGGGTCACTTGTTGCGCATGAGCCTGGGAGGATACGGCCAGTGACGCCACCGCCAGACCGACGGCAGATGCCATCATTTTTCGCGGTGGGAGGGGGGAAGACTGAATGAAGGTTTGCACTGCGGCTCCTTGCAAGGTTGAATGGAATGACAAGTAAATACAAAAGCGAGTCATTCTTATTTAACCTTACATTAAGATCAATGCATTTATCACTTGCTGAGTGCGACTGGTTAATAAAGAAGCCATTAGGGTCTGTTGACCTTGCGCGGTGAAATTTTGTTCGAGTTAACGCGTTTTTATCGAGCGTATGGGGTGTAGCCTAGTCATTCTAAGCAAAGCCCTCTCAACAAAGAGAAAAACGCGTTTAGCCGAACCCGCA